>JBGVNP010000115.1:0-72865 GCA_045125655.1 Eubacteriales bacterium
TGAAAAAGCAGTCAACCTCGCAAGAAAGATAGCAAGTAAGTACGATATAGTGCTTTTGTCACCCGCCTGTGCAAGTTTTGATTCTTTCAAGAACTTTATGGAGCGTGGCGATAAATTCAAAAAGATAGTAAATGATTTTAGATAGGAGAAATATATGGAACTTAAAAAGCTTATAGTAGATCTTTCATCGCTTATGTCCATAGGTGGATTTGAAAGATTTGAAAGAGAAAAGCTGCTTTCTCTTGTCGGCGAGCATTTTGATGAGTGCTATCTTGACAAGGTGGGAAATCAGATCTTCGTTAAAAAATGTGGAAAGGAAAATGCTCCTAAAATAATGCTTGATGCTCACATGGACGAGATCGGTATGTACGTTACCGAGATTCTTGACGGTGGATTTCTTAGGGTTATTAATATAGGCGGAATTGATACCGGAATTTTGCAGGCAAGTGACGTTATTATTTACGGCAAGGATGAAAGACTTTTCGGTGTTATCGCTTCAACTCCGCCCCATCTTGCAAGTGGTGATGGCAAGGAGCTTCCCAAAATTGATGAGCTTCTGATCGATACCTGCTACACCAAAGAGGAATTGGAAAGCAAGATCCGTATTGGTACACCCGTTGGATTTGCACCTAAATACACTGAAATCCTTAACAACAAGATTATGGGTAAGAGCTTTGATGACAAGGCATGTGCGGCTTGTGCTATATACGCTGCTGCTACCACTCCTCGTGAGGAGCTTGCAGGCGACGTTTACGTTATGCTCTCTTGCTGTGAAGAGGTTACAGGAATGATAGCCCCCGGTGCTTATGCACTCAATCCCGACTATGCGATGAGCATTGACGTAAATCTTGGCAGAGTACCCGGTACTAAAAAGGAAGAAACCGTTGAGCTTGGAAAGGGTCCCTCAATAACAATTTCTGCAGTTACGGACAGAAAGCTCACAAATATGGTGATCGATATTGCAAAGGAAAAAGAAATTCCTTATCAAATATCGGTTTCCCCCACTCACACGGGAACAAATGCAGTTTCAATTCAGCTCGCAAGAGAGGGAATTCCTACAGTAGATATTGGGCTTCCTCTTGCAAGTATGCATACATACAACGAGATAATTTCTCTCGATGATACAAAAACACTCAGCGATCTTATTTGTGAATTTATAAAGGATAAGAAAATCGCTGAAGAATATGGCAAAGGAGGACTTGAAATATGAAATTACAGGGTAGAGAATTGCTTGAATACCTTTGTCAGAAATTCGGTCCTACGGGCTTTGAAGATGAGGTTGCCGATGCTATAATTGAGCAGCTTGGTGACGATTGCGATAAGATTGTTAAGGATAGCTTTGGCAACGTATATGCGCTCATAAAGGGCAATTCAAGTGACAGAGTAATGATATCCTCCCATATGGATGAGGTTGGATTTATGATTACTGATATTGACAGTGACGGATATATCAAGTTTGCAAATCTTGGTGGAATTGACCCCAAGGTGCTTTACGGTAAGCAGGTTATTTTGGGTAATGAGAAAACTAAGATAAACGGTGTAATAGCCGCAAAGGCAATTCATCACAAACGCAGAGAGGATAGATTTTCTGTTACTCCTATAAAAGAAATGTATATAGACATTGGTGCAAAGGATGTGGATGAAGCAAAGGAATACGTAAATATCGGTGATTTTGGTGTTTTCAATTCTGACTTTGTTTTCTTTGGAACTGACAACAAATATGCCAAGGGCAAGGCGATAGACGACAGAGCAGGATGCTGTGCGATGATTGAAACCATCAGAAGATTGAGAGAAGAAAAGATTACTCTTCCTTTTGATACTTATTTTTGTTTTACAGTTCGTGAAGAGGTCGGACTTTCGGGCGCAAGAGTTGCCGCAGAGAAGGTCAAGCCCTCCCGCGCGATAATCCTTGAGTCAACTGCTATCGGTGATATTGCAGGTGCCCCTGCACATAAGAGAGTTGCTGACGTTGGTAATGGCGGTGTTATTTCTCTTATGGACAGATCAACTATATATGACACCGAGTTTGTTAATTTTACACTTGATACCGCAAAGAATAACGGCATTAAAGCGCAGGTTAAGAGATATGTTTCGGGAGGTAACGATGCAGGTCATATTCATAAATCGGGCAAGGGTGTTAAATGCGTTGCAATTTCAATGGGAACACGTTATCTCCATTCACCCGCTTGTGTGGCAAGCATGGAGGACTATGAATCTATAAGAGAGCTTGTTTTGGCAATGCTCAAGAATATGAAGGAGGATTAATTTTATGTATAATACACTTAAACAGATCACACTTGTTCACGGTGTTTCAGGTAAGGAGCATCGCGTTGCAAATACACTTAAGGAAATGATTGCGCCATATTGCGATGAGGCGCATATAGACGCTATGGGAAATCTTATCGCACTTAAGCGCGGTAACGGTGCAAATCCCAAAAAGGTTTTGCTTTGCGGTCATATGGATGAAATCGGATTTATAGTGAATTTTGTTGAGGATAACGGATTTATTCGCGTTGCTCCCATAGGCGGTATTAACTGGGTTGCTTGTGCATTCGGCGAAGTAGTTTCTGAGCACGGAGTTCACGGTGTGCTTGTTCCTAATTCGGGTACAAAGGCAAGCGATTTTGCTCCCGATCTTTTCTATATTGATATTGGTGCTGATAATAAGAAAAATGCAGAAAGAAGAGTTAAGATCGGTGATACGTTCGTTCTTAAATCAAATCTTACCAAGCTCAATACAAACAGAGTTACGGGTCGTCCTCTTGATGACAGAGCAGGATGCGGTATCGTGCTTGAAATAGCTAAGAGAATTGCTAAAGAACCTGTTGCCGATGACGTTTATTACGTTTTCAGCGTTCAGGAAGAGGTTGGATGCCGCGGATCAAAAACAGCAGCTTTTGCAGTAGCTCCCGACTATTCACTTACATTTGACGTAACGGGTACGGGTGACACTGCAGGTGCAAAGCCCATGGCAGTTAAGCTCGGTGGCGGTGCGGCTATCAAGATCAAGGATGCATCCGTTATTTGTGATAGCGAGATCGTAGACAAGCTCACAAGAGTTGCAAAGGAGAAGAATATCAAGAGTCAGCTTGAAATATTGACATACGGTGGAACGGACACATCTTCTATCCAGATGACAGCGTCGGGTTGCCGTGCGGGAGCTATTTCGATTCCTTCAAGATACATTCATTCTGGTGTTGAAATGATTGATATGAATGACTATAAGGCATGCATTGACCTTGCGGTTGAATTCATTAAGGAGTAAATATGGAATTTTCAAATAAGATTTTAGATCTCGTTAAAGAGGCAGAGGTGGCTCTTAGGGATACGTTTGATGAAATCGACAGAGTGTCCTTCAACAACACCCAAAGAGTTATGAACGCCTTTGCGGAGCATAAAGTTTCCGATGCGATGTTTGGCTCTACGAGCGGCTACGGCTACGATGACAAGGGTAGGGACGTGCTTGACGAGATCTGGGCAGATGTTTTCGGCTCTGAAGCGGCACTTGTAAGGCACTCCATTGCTAACGGAACACACGCGCTCACCATTGGACTTTTTGGTATTTTGCGTCCGGGTGATATTATGCTTTCAGTTGCAGGCAAGCCCTATGACACGCTTGAAGAGGTTATCGGAATCGTTGGTGAAAGCGGAAACGGGTCACTCAAGGATTTTGGCGTTGAATACAAACAGATAGAGCTTAAAGAAGATGGCACCTTTAATTTTGATGCAGTTGGTCAAGAGCTTAAGGTGAATGCTCAAAAAATTAAAATGGTTTTCATTCAACGCTCCAAGGGATATCTCAATCGCAGAACACTTACTGTTGACGAGATAGGGGAGATGGCTCGTTTTGTAAAATCTCTTTCTCCTAATACATTTGTTGTAGTTGACAACTGCTATGGCGAATTTGTTGAAGAAAAAGAACCTGTTGCAGTAGGCGCCGATCTTTGCATTGGCTCACTTATAAAAAATCCCGGAGGAGGCATGGCAGAAACGGGCGGCTATTTTGCGGGAACAAAAAAAGCTATTGAGCTTGTTTCCTACCGTCTTACGTCACCGGGTACGGGTGCTGAGGTGGGTGCTACTATCGGTCAGAATAAGAGCTTATATAAGGGACTTTTCTATGCGCCTCATACCACTGCACAAGCTCTTAAAACAGGATATCTTGCATCTTACGTATTCGACAAAATGGGTTATAATGCTGTTCCCAAGTGGACGGAAAAGCGCTCTGATATAATTCAGACGGTTATTACCGAGGACCCCGAGATACTTTGTGCCTTCTGCAGAGGTATTCAAAAGGGCTCGCCCGTTGATGCATACGTTACTCCCGAGCCATGGGATATGCCCGGATATACTGATAAGGTAATTATGGCTGCGGGTGCATTTACTCAGGGCTCTTCAATCGAGCTTTCCGCAGACGGACCTATAAGACCTCCTTATACTGTATATTTCCAAGGCGGACTTACTTATGAAAGCGGTAAAATTGGTATTATGAGCGCGGCACAAACCGTTATGGAGCTTGAACAATGAGAGAGATTTATTTAGATAACAGTGCTACAACTCCTCTTTGTGATGAAGCCAAGCAAGTTATGATAAAGGCAATGGATTGCTTTGGAAATCCATCATCATTACATTCAAAGGGCTTTGAATCATCCAAGATAATTGCTGAAGCAAGAAGCAAGGTATTATCATCCTTATTTATCAGAAACGGAAAAGCTGAAAATCTTGTTTTTACCTCCTCGGGTACTGAAGCGGATAACCTTGCTCTTATGGGTGTGGCTTATGCCAAAACTCGAAGAGCAAACAGAATTATCACAACCGATTCGGAGCATTCTGCTATTGAAAACACTATTAAATCCCTTGAAAATGATGGATTTGAGGTAATTAGACTCTCAACTGTAAACGGTATTATTGACATTGATGAGTTTAAAAAAGCAATAAACAAGAATACATTGCTTGTATCCATTATGCACGTTAACAATGAAACGGGAGCTGTTTATAATATCAAGGAATGCTTTAAAATCGCAAAAGAGATAAATCCCGACGTTGTCACTCATACCGATGCAGTTCAATCCTATATGAAGCTCAAGGTTTCTCCAAGCGAGTTGCTTGCGGATTTAGTTACGGTGAGTGCTCACAAAATTCACGGACCAAAGGGAATTGGTGCTTTGTATATAAGTCCCGATATTATTAAGAAAAAACAGATAAAACCCATAATTTTTGGCGGTGGACAAGAGGGCGGATTTCGTTCGGGCACTGAAAATCTTTTGGGAATTGCTGCCTTTGGTGCTGCTGCAGAAAGAGGATACAAAAATCTTTCAAAGGATATTTCAGTGATGAGAGAGCTTAGAGAATATGCTCTTGAAAAGCTTGCAAGTATTGATGTTAGAATCAATTTGCCTTTGGGTGAGTGTGCGCCTCACATTATAAATATAACCTTGCCATCGATAAAGAGCGAAACTATGCTTCATCATCTTTCGGCAAATGGTATTTATATTTCAAGCGGCTCCGCTTGTGCGTCAAATTCGGCAACAAAAAAAGTAAGCCGCGCGCTCAAGGGCTTCGGGCTTACTGATTTAGATGCGGACTGTTCAATAAGAATCAGCTTTTCACCCTTTAATACAAAGGATGAAATTGATGCATTTATTGAATGCCTTAACATTGGTATTGAAAAATTGGTTAAAATCAAATAAAAGATAAGCGGTGAGCAAATGCTCACCGCTTGATTTTTTTATTTCTTTTTGCTTACTGCTCTTGTGATTGCCTTAAAGATTTCAACGATCGGGATTACAAGAATTGCAAGAAGCATTGCGATTCCGTATTCCATAAGGTCAAGATGAGCAAGGCTGAATGCCTGTGCCAAGAAGTCGATCTCGATTACTGCTGTGGTAAGAAGGAAGGAAAGTATTCCTGCACCCCAGAGCCATACGTTTTGAGTATTCATCTTGAAGATTGAGCCGTGAAGTGATCTCATATTGAAAGCGTGGAAGATTTCTGCCATGGAAAGTGTAAGGAATGCCATGGACGTACCGAGCATTTCTGCACTATAGGTTCCTGCAGCGATCGCTTCTGCATGATGAAGCTCTGCAAGCCAATCACGACCGATAAAGTAGGAAACAAGTGTGATAAGTGTAACGAGGAAGCCCTGATATACAACTGCCACGCCAAGACCGCCTGCAAAGATGCCTTCCTTGGAATCACGGGGAGCACGCTTCATAACGTCACTCTCGGGCTTTTCCATACCGAGCGCAAGTGCAGGGAAGCAGTCTGTGATAAGGTTGATCCAAAGCAAATGAACTGCAAGGAAGATATTCTGAATACCAAGAAGTGTTGCAAAGAAGATTGTAAGAACCTCGGAGAGGTTGGAAGCAAGAAGGAACTGAATAGCTTTTCTGATGTTATCGTAGATTCTACGTCCTTCGCCTGCCGCTGAAACGATGGTTGCAAAGTTGTCGTCTGCAAGTATCATATCGGCAACATTCTTTGTTACGTCAGTACCTGTGATACCCATACCAACGCCGATGTCGGCATTTTTAATAGAGGGAGCATCGTTTACACCGTCACCAGTCATAGCGGTGATTTTGCCTTTTTTACGCCAAGCATTAACGATTCTTGTCTTGTGCTCGGGCTGAACACGCGCGTAAACGGAATATTTTTCTACCAAGGAGTCAAAGTCCTCATCGGATATATCGTCAAGCTCGGCACCTGTGATCGCCTGAGAAGCGTCTGTAATAATACCAAGCTGAGTAGCGATTGCAACAGCAGTGTCCTTATGGTCACCGGTGATCATAATGGGACGGATACCTGCAAGACGGCACTCATCAATAGCGGGTTTAACCTCGGGACGAACGGGGTCGATCATGCCAACCATACCAATAAAGCA
Organism: Eubacteriales bacterium; assembly: GCA_045125655.1. Classification (GTDB taxonomy): domain Bacteria; phylum Bacillota; class Clostridia; order Oscillospirales; family CAG-272; genus RGIG4608. Next base: position 6,881 of record JBGVNP010000115.1, read on the forward strand.
AAGATCGTTTTCAAGTGCTTCTGCTTCATAGATGGTGGGCTCTGCATCAAGGTCCTTAAAAGCAGCTGCAAGTACACGAAGCGCTTGATCTGCCATACCCTTATTAGCGGAAAGGATCTGCTTTCTGATGTCATCTGTCATAGGAACTTTCTTGCCGTCAATGTAAGCAGAGGTACAAATCTTAAGGATCTCATCGGGAGCACCCTTGGTGTACTGAACGAGCTTTCCGTCATTTGTCTTATGAACTGTTGACATCATCTTACGCATTGAATCGAAGGGAACTTCACCAATACGAACGAAGAGATTCTTCTGAGTATTCTTGGACAAATTAAGTGTTTCTGCGTAGTTTACGAGCGCACATTCGGTGGGTTCACCAACAGCTGTACCTTCATTTACGTCAAACTCTGCATCGGAGCAAAGTGACATAGCATTTGCAAGAAGTGCCTCATCGGAGCCATAGTGATCAACTACGGTCATCTTATTCTGTGTAAGTGTACCTGTTTTGTCGGAGCAGATGATCTGTGTGCAACCGAGTGTTTCAACAGCTGTGAGCTTACGGATGATAGCGTTTCTCTTAGACATATTTGTAACGCCGATTGAGAGAACGATTGTTACAACAGTGGAAAGACCCTCGGGAATAGCTGCAACCGCAAGGGAAATAGCTACCATAAAGAAGTCCATAACCTTGTCAAAAGTGAATTGACCCGTTGTAAGAAGCTCACGAACAATATTGATACCAAATACCAAAATAGAGATTATAATAACAAGAACTGTAAGGATCTTTGAAAGCTGACCGAGCTTGATCTGAAGGGGAGTTTTACCTTCCTCTGCCTGAGCAAGTGCATCTGCGATCTTACCCATTTCGGTATCCATACCGGTACCTGTAACAACTGCCTTACCACGTCCGTAAACGATAACGCTACCCATATATACCATATTCTTACGGTCACCGAGAGTAACCTCATCTGCCTCGATAACATTTTCAGTTTTGTTTACGGGAACGGATTCACCGGTGAGAGCTGCCTCTTCAGCTTTGATAGAAGCGCACTCGATAATTCTTGCGTCTGCGGGAACAGCATCGCCGGCTTCAAGCACGATAATATCACCCACTACAAGATCTTCACTCTTAACAGTTATCTGATGCCCGTCGCGAATAACCTTGGAAGTTGCTGCGGCGATTTCTTGAAGCGCCTCAATTGCTTTTTCCGCCTTGCTTTCCTGAAGAACGCCGAGAATAGCGTTAATAAGAACAACGGCAAGAATAATAACAACGTCAGAGGGGAAACCGAAATGACCGCTTATAACACCCTCGTAGATCTCCATACCTGCAGAAATTGCTGCGGCTACGAGAAGGATGATAGTCATGGGCTCGGCAAGCTGCTTGAAGAATCTCTTGATCATAGATTCTTTTTCGCCCTCAGCAAGCTTGTTTTTTCCATTTTTCTCAAGTCTTGTCTGTGCTTCAGCAGAGGAAAGACCGTTTTCAGTAGTTGAAAAATGGGAAAGAACCTCTTCTTTTGAACTGTTGTAGAAATTCATTTTTTTCTCCTTATTAGTGATTTTGGGGTGTAGGTTACAAAAAAGACTCAAGTGTATTACACACTTGAGTCTTGTTCATTAAGATATGCCAGGCAAACGCCATGATGTTGACATATCACGTAATACGCAAACTACTCCCTCGAGTGAGTAAATTATAACATATTGCTTAATTGTTGTCAAGAAAAATTGCAAAAAATCATAAAAATTTAATATTATTCTATTATACCGCCGCCGACAACAACATCACCGTCATAAAGAACGATGGATTGCCCCTTTGTAATGGCTCTTTGTGGCTCGTCAAACACTACCTTGATTCTATCTTTTGATATTTGTTCAACGGTTGCGGGCTGTTCCTTTTGATTATATCTAATCTTGGCTTTTACCTTTATTGGAGCATCAATTTTTTCGCAGGAAATAAGATTGATATTATTGGCAGTGAGAGTGGTTTTAAAAAGCTCGGAGTTTCTTGCAAGCTTTACGGTGTTACTCTCGATATCCTTTTCAACAACGTACATTGGTTCTCCAAGTGCTAATCCCAAGCCCTTTCTTTGACCAATGGTATATTTAATGATACCTTCGTGTGTTCCGAGAATATTTCCATTTAGATCAATAAAATTGCCTTTGGGAAAATCCTCACCCGTGATTCGTTTAATAAATGAAGTGTAATCACCGTCGGGAATAAAGCAGATGTCCTGACTGTCACGCTTTCGTGCATTTATAAATCCCATGCTCTCCGCCATATCTCTTGCATCTGCTTTGCTCATAGAGCCGAGAGGGAAGAGGGTATGGGCTAATTGTTGCTGGGTAAGAGAATAAAGCACATAGCTCTGATCCTTTGTTTCATCAACTGCCTTTTTAAGAAGGAATCTTCCGTTTTCACCTTTTTCTATACGCGCGTAATGTCCCGTTGCTATTGCATCGTATCCGCGCTCCATAGCCATTTGCAAAAGCTTTTCAAATTTGATTTTTCTATTACAAACCACACAGGGATTGGGAGTTGAACCACATTTATAGCAATTTATAAAATCTGAGATTACACAGTTACGAAATTCCGCACCGAAATCGTGCACCTCGTGTGGAATACCCAAAATATTACACACGCTTTTGGCATCGGCGATATCTTGGTCGCTGCAACAGGAGTTTTCACCGTATATTAAATTATCACTAGCATCGTGAAGTCGCATTGTAACACCGATAGCTTCGTGGTCCTTGCCTATAAAATAAGCACAAACCGCACTATCAACTCCACCGCTCATAGCTACGATAACCTTCATATATGTTCTCCTTTCATTTCAATCAATTTTATAGTCTTCCCACATGAATGTAGTTGGCATGCCTTCCTCTAAAAGTCCTTCAAAATTATTTTGTCTAAACACCTCATAAACGGCTATTGCTACGGAATTTGAAAGATTTAATGAGCGAAGATTTGGGCGCATTGGTATTCTGACACATGAATAGGGATTCTTTTCAAGAAGAGATTCGGGGAGTCCCTTTGATTCTTTACCAAACATCAAAAATACATTACCTTCAAAATTAGCTTCAGTATATTTTCTTGGTGCCTTTGTCGTGAAATAAAATACGTTTGCCTCAGGATTTCTATCATAAAAATCATCCAAATTTTCATAATAAGTGATGTCAAGCAAATGCCAGTAATCAAGTCCTGCTCGCTTGAGCTTTTTATCGTCAATAGTGAATCCCATTGGCTTAATTATATGGAGAGCTGCTCCGGTAGCCGCGCAGGTGCGAGCAATATTACCCGTATTTTGTGGAATTTCGGGTTCATGAAGTACTATATTTATGTTTGCCATATTATTTTCCTTATATAAACATTTTATCAACCAATTATATAACATTTTAAATTAATTTTCAATAATTATTTTAAAAATTTACAAAAAGCTATGGTATTTATTGAAATTATGTAGTATAATGAGATGATATTTAAATTTTTGGAGGACTAAATGGGACTTTTTGATAAGCTCTTTGGCACTTATAGCGAAAGGGAACTTAAAAAAATAGATAAAACTGTTAATCAAATTGAAGCACTTGCGGACAAGTATTCAAAAATGACTGATGCGGAGCTTTCAGGTATGACACCTATTTTTAAAGAAAGACTTGCAAATGGTGAAACTCTTGACGACATTCTTCCCGATGCCTTTGCGGCAGTAAGAGAAGCGGCAGACCGTGTGCTCGGTAAGCGCCCCTTTAGAGTACAGCTTGTAGGCGGCATCATTCTTCATCAAGGAAGAATTGCAGAGATGAAAACAGGTGAGGGTAAAACTCTCGTTGCCACAATGCCTGCTTACCTCAATGCTCTCACGGGAGAAGGAGTTCATATCGTAACTGTCAACGACTATCTTGCTTGCCGTGACAGTGAGGAAATGGGCAGAGTTTACGGTTTTATGGGTCTTAAGACGGGAATCGTTGTTCACGGTCAGACACCCACACAGAAGCAGGAAGCTTATAATGCCGACATTACTTACGGTACAAATAATGAATTTGGTTTTGATTATCTTCGCGATAATATGGTGGTTTATAAGCAAAATCTTTCGCAACGTGGACACGCCTTTGCTATTGTCGATGAGGTTGACTCGATTCTTATCGACGAGGCAAGAACGCCCCTTATTATCTCAGGAGCGGGTGATCCATCCACCGATCTCTATACAAAGGCAGATGATCTCGTTCGCAGATTTAAAAAGCTTGTTGTAAAGGAAATAGATGCTAAGGAAGACCAAGAGGAGCTTGATGCAGATTATATCGTTGATGAAAAAGCAAAAAATGCCGTTATCACTCCTGCAGGAACAAGAAAGGCAGAAAAATTCTTTGGTATTGAAAACCTCAGCGATCCTGATAATAACGAGATCGCTCATCACGTAAATCAGGCAATTCGCGCTTACGGTACAATGAAGCGTGACGTAGATTACGTTGTTAACGATCAAGGCGTTATGATTGTTGATGCCTTTACGGGTCGTCTTATGCCCGGCAGAAGATATTCAAACGGTCTTCATCAAGCCATCGAGGCAAAGGAAAAAGTTAAGATCGAGAAGGAAAATCAAACCCTTGCTACGATCACCTTCCAGAATTACTTTAGAATGTACAAGAAGCTCTCCGGTATGACTGGTACTGCTCTTACTGAGGATGCTGAATTCCGTGAGATATATTCTCTTGACGTTGTCGAAATTCCTACAAACAAGCCAATGATAAGAGTGGATCACAACGATGTTCTTTATAAAACTATAAATGGAAAATACCGAGCTATTGTCAACAAGGTAAAAGAGTGCCACGCCAAGGGTCAGCCCGTGCTTGTAGGTACTGTATCAATTGATAAATCCGAAATTCTCTCAAAGCTTCTTGAGAGAGAGGGAATAAAGCATACTGTCCTCAATGCAAAGCTTCACGAAAAGGAAGCTGAGATCGTTGCACAGGCAGGTAAATTAGGTGCTGTAACCATTTCTACCAATATGGCGGGACGTGGTACTGACATTATGCTTGGCGGTAACTCCGAGTTTATGGCTAAGAACGAAATGCGTAAGATGGGCTTTACAGACGAATTGATTTCCGTGGCAACGGGTACTTCGGTCGTTGATAATGAAGATATTATGAACGCGAGAAGAACCTTTGCTGAGCTTAACAAGAAGTTTAAAAAGGAAATTGAACCCGAAGCACAAAAAGTAAGAGAAGCTGGCGGCTTGTTTATTCTTGGATCCGAGCGTCACGAATCACGTCGAATCGATAATCAGCTTCGCGGTAGATCGGGACGTCAAGGTGACCCCGGTGAATCTTGCTTCTATCTCTCACTTGAGGACGATCTTATGAGATTGTTTGGCGGTGAAAGAATGCATCTTATTGCTAATAATCTTGGTATGAGTGATGATGACGTAATCGACCAGAGAGCATTCTCAAGCGTTATTGAAAGCTCACAAAAGAGAGTTGAGGATATGAACTTCAGACGCAGAAAGAACGTTCTTGCTTATGACGACGTTATGAATAAGCAAAGAGAGCTTATCTACAAGCAAAGACAGGACGTGCTTAATGGAGTAGATATTTCTGACAAGATTGCAAATATGATTGCAGAAACAGTTCAGCAAAAGGTTGCAGAGCTTGTTGATGAAGAGAACAAGACAGTTGACCTTGCAGGACTTGAATCATATTTTGTTCTTCTTTTGAGAGAAAAGTATCCATTTTTTGAAATTAAGGCACTTGCTGAAAAAATCAACGGAGATACTGCTAATGAAATCACGGCTATTCTTTGCGAGAGAGCCGATCAGGTTTATAAGGAAAAGGAAGAGCTTTTCGGTGCGGATAATATGCGCGAGATAGAGCGTGCGATCCTTCTTCGTAACGTTGATAAAAAATGGATGGAACATATCGATGCTATGGATGATCTTAAGGGTACCGTTGGACTTCAAAGCTATGCGCAGCGTGATCCTGTTACGGAATATAGATTCCGCGGCGCAGATATGTTTGACGAGCTTGTTAACGATATAAGAGAAAACACGGCAAGAATGATTCTTTGTATAACAAAGAAGGCTCCCGATACCCAGAGAGTACAGATAGCTAATCCTATTATGGCATCTGCTTCAGGAGAAATTGCCAAAAAGAAAATTACTGTTGTCAAGTCCGATAAGGTTGGAAGAAATGATCCTTGTCCTTGCGGAAGCGGCAAAAAATACAAAAATTGCTGTGGAGCAAATAGATAAAATACAAAAGCGGTGGGATTTCCCACCGCTTATTTAATTATATTGTGGTTCACCGTTACGTACGGATATAGTTTCACCGTTTTCAAAATAAACTGTGCAATTAACTTGCTCTCCAAAATTCCAATTTGTACCCATAATAGCTTCCCAGTCGGCTCTTGTTCCTTGATATATAAAGGTATTTAATTTTAGACAGCCCCCAAATATCCATTTTCCAATACTTTCAATATCTTTATGAATAATCACTGTTGTAAGAGCATCGCAATATCTAAAAGCGTAATCTTCTATTATCTTGACATTATCAGGAATAGATACGGATGTAAAATTACAATTTTCAAGCGCCCTCTTTCCTATTTTTATTACATCAGGCGCAATTGAAATGAAGCCACTGAGATTTGATTTATCAACCGATGTTAATGTTCCGTCACCGGTTACATTCCAATAACTCTCATTATATTCAAGTACATCAATGGTTTTTCTATCTATGGTTGAACAATTGGTGCAAATACGATTTTCTTCTCCCTCATTTTTATATGTGGGATATAAAATAATTATCCAATCACCAAAGGAATGAGTTTTACCTGTATATTTTTCTTCAAAGTGTGAACAATCTTTATTGCCACAATATCTTCTTTCAATGCCATCATTGGTGCAAGAGGATGCTTGATATACACTCCAAGAACTATACTGATGTCCGCCCAAGTTATGAGTTGATCTTTCTTCAGTTTTGCCACATTTGCATGTACGCTGATCTTTTCCGTTTTTCTCGCAGGTCGGTGCTTCAAGCACTTGCCATTCTCCAAATACATGGTCTATCGGTTTCACTGCTTTTTCATCCGACCATCCGCATAGGCATTTACGAGCCATAATACCGCCGTCAGTACAGGTAGGTTCAATGATCACGTTCCATTCGCCAAAAGAATGTGTATGATTTGTCAAGTCTTCAATTTGCATTGTTCTTGAGCATACGGAGCAGAGTAGTCTTTTTTCAGTTCCATCTTCATTAAATTCCCATTTGCCTTCTTGATGGGCAAGTTTATCGATTGACTTTTGCTGTGTATCACCACATTCACAAAAGCGTCTATATATGCCTTGCTCGGCGCAGGTTGGATTTTTAAAGATCTCCCATTCGCTGTAAAAGTGTGTGTGCTCGTTGAGAATTGAAACTATTACAGGTATAGTAGTAATTGCAAATATAAGTACTACGGCAATTAAAAAAGCAGGTATATATTTAACTATTTGTTTTATATACTTATCCACGGGCAACTCCTAAATAAAGTGATTTACCCAATTCTATCATAATTTGTCGTATTTTGCAATATATATTTAAATTTTACTATATCAAAATGGGAGCGGTGAAAAGTGCACGATTAATTTTGCAGTAAATTGAATCAAAATCACCAAATGGCAGAGGATTTGTTCCTTTGCCGCATTCAATCGTAAACGAGGGCTTATTAAACTCCTCTATAAACCAATCTGTAAATCCACCGTATCTTGCCGTTCCCGAAGGAAATGAAATTTGGTATCCGCTAAGACGCGAAAGAGTTTTGGCGATGGTTAGAGAATCATTTGCTGTTTGTTCGCCACTTGTATAATATATTTCTTCACCTTGGGTGTGGAGGGTTAAAGCTAACTCAGGTTGACTTATTCTAACAAAATTACAAATTGACCTTGTTTCAGGCTCGCTTTCGGGGTATTCGCCGCTATATTTGGTAGGTGCACCGTTATCAATATGAAGGTTGCGTTCTATGATTTTATATTCTTTAAATCCTGCATTATAATTATGGTTAAGATCAACACCTCTTGCATTAGCTTGCCAATGACTAAGATCATTGCTTCCTTTATTCATTTTCATTATTCGGTCTGCAAGAAAGTGGTTTGTGGAAATTCCGTGAATTTGATATTCAATTCCATCGGGATTTAGCATAGGAATAATATGCAATCGCCTTGTTTCAAGAAGAACACGGCTTGATATATTGAATACTGTATTGCCATTTTCATATTTTTCGCAAAGTTCTTCTAAAAAACGCATCAGGATTGCAGCAGTTATCCATTCCATTCCATGATGCGCACCTATATAAATTATACTTTTTTCTCCTTTTCCAACGCTTAAACGATATATCTTTCTGTTGAAAATACTGTTACCGAGAGTCCCTGTATCTATAAAATCGAATTTATTCTGTAAAAAATCTATCATGGATTCAAGCTCGGTATATCCAAAATAATCACCGAATGAAAAAGAAGGTTTATTCTTCATTTTCAAAATATCGCCCCCTAAAAACGTAAATTAATAAATTATATGAAAGTTAATTAAAAATCTTTACAGGGGGTTGAATTTTTATTAAAAATAGTATATAATCTATCTGTTGGTAACAAAAAACCACCACATAAGCAATGCTCACATGGTGGTTTGCGTGGAGCTAGTGAAAAGACTCGAACTTTCGACCTGCTGATTACGAATCAGCTGCACTACCGACTGTGCTACACTAGCGTCAACGACTTTACTATTCTAACACTTCTCGCTCGTTTTGTCAAGTGATAGAAGAAAATTTTTTTAATGAGGAATTTATGAATCTTTGTGACGTAAAAACAATAAAGCATATAATGAGCGTTTTTGATCTGAAATTCAGGAAGGAATTTGGACAAAACTTTCTTATCAACAGATCGGTAGTAGAGGATATTGCCGACAACTGTGCGGACAGTGTTGAAACTTCCATACTTGAGATAGGACCGGGAATAGGTCCGCTTACTACGGAACTTGCACTCAGATACAAGAAGGTTGTGGCTCTTGAGATAGACCACGGTCTTATTCCTGTACTTAAATATACGCTTGGTGAATTTAATAATGTTACAGTATATAACGAGGATGTTATGAAGGCGGATCTCGATAGCTTACTTAAGCCGTATTTTGAGGCGGGATCAGTGTCCGTTTGTGCAAATCTTCCGTATTACATAACCACTCCGATTCTTATGAAGCTCCTTGAGTGTGGATTACCTTTTGATTATATCACCATAATGATACAATCGGAGGTGGCTGACAGACTTTGTGCAAAAGCGGGATCATCCGACTACGGTGCAATTACTGCAGTGTTGGCATATTATGGAATTGCGGAAAAGCTATTTACTGTAAGTGCAGGCAATTTTATGCCAGCACCCAAGGTTAATTCCACTGTTGTGAGAATCAAGCTTCACAAGGAAAAGCCATATAAGCCCCTTGATGAAAAAACTCTTTTCAGAACTATAAAGGGGGCGTTTGAGCAAAGAAGAAAGACATTGCCCAATGCATTGGCTGCGTCCTTTGGAGAGCTTACTAAAGATGAGATAACCGAAGCAATTACAGAATGCGGTCACAAGCCCGATATACGAGGCGAAAAACTTGGGATTGCTGAGTTTGTTGAACTTTCAGACAAGCTTTACAATGCTATCAATAATAAAAATTCTTAATTGGGAGAGCAATCATGTTGCATTTTTCTATACCAAGTGACTATAAATCAATACTGACGCTCAGAGAGACCGAGGTCGCAATAAAAAAGGTTAAAGACTTTTTTGAAAGACAACTTGCAGTTGAGCTTAATCTCACTCGTGTATCAGCACCTATTTTCGTTGGCTCAGATAGTGGCTTAAACGATAATCTTAACGGACATGAAAGACCTGTTTCTTTTGATATAAGAGAAGGAAATACCTTTGAAATCGTTCATTCGCTCGCGAAATGGAAGAGAATGGCACTTAAGACATACAAGTTTAATCTTCACGAGGGACTGTATACGGATATGAATGCTATTCGTCGCGATGAAGAGCTTGATAACATTCATTCTATGTTCGTTGACCAATGGGACTGGGAAAGAATAATTGATAAGTCTGAGCGAAACGAATATACACTAAAAAAGACTGTTAAGTCGATATACAGAGCATTAAGACATACTGAAATCTACATATCAACCGAATATCCTTTTATTGAAAAGGTATTGCCAGAGAAAATTGAATTTATCACTACTCAAGAGCTTGAGAATATGTACCCGGATCTTTCTCCCAAGGACAGAGAATACGCTATATGCAAGGAAAAGAAGGCAGTATTTCTTATGCAGATAGGTGATACGCTCAATTCGGGCAAAAAGCACGACGGAAGAGCTCCCGACTATGACGATTGGAGCTTGAACGGTGACATACTTGTTTATTATCCCGTGCTTGATATTGCTCTTGAGTTGTCGTCCATGGGAATACGAGTTGATGAAGAAACTCTTGCGCGTCAGCTTTCAATTTCTTCTTGTGAAGATAGAGCGAGCTTACCATTCCATAAGGCACTTCTTAACGGAGAACTGCCTTATACAATCGGAGGCGGTATAGGTCAATCGAGAATGTGCATGTTCTTCCTTAAAAAAGCTCATATTGGCGAGGTTCAGTCATCATTTTGGAGCGAATTCGACCATAAATTCTGCGAAGAAAAGGGAATCAATCTTCTTTAAAATATCTAAAAGGCGTTCAAGCATGAACGCCTTTATTTTTTCTTGTAAATATCTATAATTTCTATTGACATTTTATGTATTTGTGTTATAATAGTTAACGTGTTAATTATTTATCCGCGAGGTGAAAAATGGAACATAATAATATTGAAATATACAAGGCCACTATGCAAAAAATGATTTGTATAGCAAGAATGCACCGAGGAGTTTTTGAAAAGAATATTTCAATGCTCGGAATACATCATTCCCAGCATCAGCTCCTTATGTATATATCCAAACGAGGAGAGGTTGGTTCCCAAAAGGAGATAGCTGAAAAATTCGATATTTCTCCTGCAGCGGTAGCAAGAACTCTCAAATCCCTTGAGAGTGAAGGGTTTATCAAAAGAAGTGCAACTAATAATGATTCAAGATTCAACAAGATAGTTCTTACTGAAAAAGGCAAAGAAATAGTTGAAAAAACACGGGAGATGTTTATTGAGATCGACCGCGAAATATTTGAAAGCTTTTCTATGGATGATGTAAATGCTTTTAATAATTATCTTGATCAAATAAGAGCAACGCTTATTAACAAATATGAGGAAGGATGTGTGAAAAATGCAGAAGAAAAAAAGTAAAACTATAAATTGGTGGAAATATATAAAACCGTATCTTCCTTATTTTATACTCGGCCCGCTTTGTATGGTCATTGAAGTGGTTGGCGAAATACTGATGCCAAGATTACTTGCATATATCATCAATCTCGGTATAGATGGAGTTACAGAGGATATGCCGGGAGTGATCCTTTGGCTCTATAATTTGATCGGTAACAATGCATTCTTTATAGTTGCCATAGCGGTGGGAATGATACTTACTGCGATACTTATGATGATAGGTGGCGTTGGCGGCGCATATTTTGGAGGCAAAGCTTCAGTAAATTTTGCGGCTGATTTGAGATTGGACATTTATAAAAAGATACAAAGCTTTTCTTTTTCCAATATTGACCATTTCAGCTCTGCGTCTTTAGTTACCCGCCTTACAAACGACGTTACTCAGCTTCAGAATTTTATCAATATGATGCTCAGAATGTTCTTCCGTTCACCCGGTATGCTACTCGGCGCGCTGATTATGGCAATTAGTCTTAATCCCTCACTTTCTATTATACTGGCAGTTTCAGTTCCTGTGCTTTTGATAGCAATTGCATGTATTATAGCAAGAGGATTCCCTTTATTTGGTAAAATGCAGACGAAGATTGATGGTCTTAATGCTACCGTTCAAGAAAATCTTACTAACGTGAGAGTAGTAAAATCATTTGTTCGAGAGGATTTTGAAGAGGCCAAGTTCAATCGTGCTAATGCTGACCTTAAGAGTACGGCGGGTACTGCTATGAAGAATATGATTCTTATGTCACCTGTGATGACATTTATTATGAACGCTACTTCCATAGCTGTATATTGGTTTGGCGGTCAACAAGTTCTTGGCGGGCAAATGAATACGGGTGATTTTGCATCTTTCGTTACCTATATAACACAGATTTTATCATCTCTTATGATGGTAACGTTCTTATTTATGATGTTCTCAAGATCTATGGCATCTGCAAAGCGTATTGCGGAAGTAATGAACGAGGATATTGATATAACCGATTCCGCAAGCGGCTCGGAGCATCAGGTAAACCGCGGAGAAATTGAATTTAGAAACGTATCCTTCCGTTATTACAAGGATAGCGAAGAAAAGGTGCTTGACAATATCAATCTTAAGATAAATGCGGGAGATACTGTTGGTATCATAGGTTCGACGGGTTGCGGAAAAACAACTCTTGTCTCAATGATTGCAAGACTTTATGACGTCGATGAAGGAGAGGTATTGGTTGACGGAGTAAACGTTAAAGATTATTCTCTCTATAATCTGCGTGAGGGTGTTGGTATGGTGCTTCAAAAGAATATACTTTTCTCGGGAAGCATTATTGACAATCTTCGTTGGGGTGACAGTGAAGCAACTCTTGAAGAAATAAGAGAAGCTGCGGATTACGCGCAGGCGGACGGCTTTATCACAAGCTTTAAGGATGGATACAATATGGACCTCGGTCAAGGAGGCACGAACGTATCGGGAGGACAAAAGCAGCGTCTTTGCATAGCTCGCGCACTTTTGAAAAAGCCGAAGATCCTTATTCTTGACGACTCAACAAGTGCCGTTGATATGGCAACCGAAGCAAGAATTCGCGAGGCATTCAAGAACAGTCTTAAGGATTCAACAAAAATAATAATCGCGCAAAGAATTAATTCAGTTAAGGATGCGGATGAAATTATAGTTATTGATGAAGGCAGAATCACGGGTGTTGGTACACACGAATACCTGCTTGAAAACAATACGGAATATCAAGAGATATATTATTCACAAATTGATAAAAAGGAGGATAAAAAATAATGGCTGCAAGAACTTTAGAAGAGCTTCAAAAGCAATATAGCAGTAAATCCTCCAAAAAGGGTGCCATACCCCCTCACGGACCAAGAGGGAGAGGTGGCGGACCTGGGGTTAGAGCTAAAGGAAAACCTCAAAATACCAAACAGACGATAAAAAGATTACTTGGTTATCTTGCCAAATATAAATTTAGACTTATACTTGTTCTTGTTTGCATGATGTTCAGCACGCTCGCATCCTTGACGGGTGGATACATTCTTCGTCCCGTTATAAATGCGCTTGTCGGAAAAAGCAAGCTTGAATTTTTGGGCATGGTATTTACTGAACCCCTTGAATATCTTGCGCTTATCCTATGTGTCATCGCATGCGTTTATCTCTGCGGTATTATAGCAAGCTATGTTCAGGCAAGACTTATGCTTTCGGTATCAATGAATGCTATTGAGAGTTTAAGAAATGATCTTTTCAAAAAAGTACAGCGACTTCCCGTCAGAGAATTTGACAGTGATAGCAACGGTACTATAATGAGTAGCTTTACCAACGACGTTGACAACATTGATATGATGCTTCACAATACGATAGTGAGTTTAATTTCGGGAAGTATAATGCTGATCGGTACGCTTGGTATGATGATTTATACAAACATATGGCTTACCTTGATTACTGTTGTGTTCATTCCCGTGTTTATGTTCCTTGCAGGACAGATCGCGATGCGCTCTTCAAAATATTACGTTGGTCAGCAGGCGGCGCTTGGCGCGATAAACGGATATATTGAGGAATCAGTTTCAGGTCAAAAGGTAATAAAAGTATTCAACCACGAAAAAATTTGCGAGGAAGAATTCAACACCCTAAACAATGATATGAGGGATAAGCAATTTAAGGCGCAATTTTTTGGCGGAATTATGGGTCCCATCTTGGGTAATACAAGCCAGATCAGCTATTCACTTACTGCGGGAATAGGCGGTTTGCTTTGCGTTCTCAATGGATTTGACGTAGGCGGACTCTCCGTATTCGTTCAATACTCAAGACAGTTCTCAATGCCCATCAACCAGATTTCTCAACAAATGAGCACAATCTTTTCTGCACTTGCGGGTGCTGAAAGAGTATTTGCTCTTATGGATAGAAATCCCGAGATCCCAAGTGTCGGCAACGTTCATTCGACCGAGGGCTTGAGAGGCGACGTTGTTCTTGAAAACGTAAGCTTTGGATACACTCCCGACAAAACTGTTCTTAAAAACATCTCTCTTTATGCCCATCCCGGTCAAAAGATTGCCTTTGTTGGCTCAACGGGTGCGGGTAAAACTACAGTTACCAATCTTTTGAATCGTTTTTATGATATTGAATCCGGTAAAATTACTATCGATGGCGTTGATATCAAGGAATATAACCTTTCCGATCTCAGACAAAATATAGCCATGGTGCTTCAGGATACACATCTCTTTACGGGAACTGTAATGGAAAATATTCGTTATGCCAGACTTGATGCTACCGACGAGGAAGTTATTGAAGCCGCTAAAACTGCAAGCGCACATAGCTTTATAATGCGCCTTTCAGAAGGTTATAATACGATAATTGAGGGTGACGGTGCAAATCTTTCACAAGGTCAGCGACAACTTCTCAATATTGCAAGAGCGGCTCTCTCAAGAGCACCGATTCTTGTCCTTGACGAAGCAACAAGCTCGGTAGATACAAGAACGGAGCGTCATATAGAGCACGGAATGGATAGACTTATGAAAAACAGAACAACATTTGTTATCGCTCATAGACTCTCTACTGTAAGAAACTCTAATGCGATAATGGTACTTGAGTACGGTGAAATTGTTGAAAGAGGGACACATGACGAACTACTTGCGATGCAAGGACGTTATTATGAGCTGTACACGGGCAAGAAAGAACTTGATTAAAATTTTTAAATACCGACGAAATTTTCGTCGGTATTTTTTTTAAAAACACACAAAATAATATTGCAAAAACGGATGAAATGTGATATACTAAATTTGTATGTAATTAGATACCTATTCCATTTATTATCAAAACAGGAGGTTAATCCCATGAAAATGACATTTAGGCATTATGGCCCTAATGATCCCGTAACTCTTGAGCAGATTTCTCAGATTCCTGACATGTACTCAATTGTTTCTGCGGTATATGACGTACCTGCAGGCGGTGTTTGGAGTGAGGAGAGTATCAATGCTATTAAAGCAAGTGCTGAAGCTCACGGACTCAAATTTGAGGTCGTTGAGAGCGTTCCCGTACCTGAGGATATCAAACTCGGAAATGAAAAAGCTCCCCAGCTTATCGAAAACTATTGCGAAAACCTTAGAAGACTTGCAAAAGCAGGTGTTAAATGCGTTTGTTATAACTTTATGCCTGTATTTGACTGGCTCAGAAGTGAGCTTGAGCATCAGGCAGCCGACGGTTCAAACAGCTTGGCTTATGACGAGCAGACCGTTCTCGCTATGAATCCTCTTGACGGTGGTCTTTCCTTGCCCGGTTGGGACGAAAGCTACACACTTGACGGTCTTCGTGACCTTCTTAAGCAGTATGAGGCAATTGACGAGGAACAGCTTTGGAAGAACCTTGAGGCATTCCTTACAAAGGTAATTCCCGTTGCTCATGAGGTTGGTATCAACATGGCTATCCATCCTGATGACCCGCCGTGGGGCATTTTCGGTCTTCCCAGAATTATCACCTGCGAAGAAAATCTCGAAAGATTCCTCAAGATCGTTGATCTTCCTGAAAACGGTCTTACATTCTGCACAGGATCTCTTGGTGCATCCACTGAAAATGATCTTGTAAGAATGAGCGCAAAATTTGCAAAGAGAATCCACTTTGCTCATATCCGTAACGTTAAGCACACAGGTCCCCGTCAGTTCCATGAGGTTGCGCATCCCACTGATTGCGGTTCTCTTGATATTTACGGAATCATGAAGGCACTCCACGATAACGGATTTGACGGCTATATGCGTCCCGACCACGGAAGAATGATCTGGGGTGAAAAGGGAAGATATGGCTATGGTCTTTATGACAGAGCACTTGGCGCTACTTATCTTCTCGGTCTTTGGGAAGCAATCGAAAAAGACGCTAAAAACTAATTAAGAGGTAATTATAATGAATAAAGTTTGTGTTATCACAGGCGCAGGTGGCATTCTTTGCTCATCCTTCGCTGAAGAAATGGCTAAGCAGGGCTATAAGGTAGCTCTCCTTGACCTTAACGATGCAGCGGCTCAGGTTGTTGCTGACAGAATCAATGCTGAGGGCGGTTGCGCTAAGGCATACAAGGTAAACTGCCTTGAAAAGGAAAGCATTGAGGCTGCTCACGAGGCAATTCTCAACGATC
This sequence comes from Eubacteriales bacterium, assembly GCA_045125655.1. Classification (GTDB taxonomy): domain Bacteria; phylum Bacillota; class Clostridia; order Oscillospirales; family CAG-272; genus RGIG4608. Next base: position 23,305 of record JBGVNP010000115.1, read on the forward strand.
TCGGTAAGTGCACTATCCTTATCAACGGTGCAGGCGGTAATAGCCCCAGAGCTACAACTGATAAGGAATATTATGAGGTTGGTGACGAGGATAGAGAAAACATTAAGACATTCTTTAACCTTGACAAGTCCGGCTTTGATTTCGTATTCAATCTTAATATTATGGGAACACTTCTTCCCACGCAGGTTTTTGCAAAGGACATGCTCGGTCAGGAGGGTTGCTCAATCCTTAACATCTCCTCTATGAACGCTTACCGTCCTCTTACAAAGATTCCCGCATACAGTGCCGCTAAGTCAGGTATCTCTAACTTTACACAGTGGCTTGCAGTTCACTTTGCAGGCGCAGGCATCAGAGTTAACGGTATCGCACCCGGTTTCTTTGTAACTAACCAGAACAGAGCGCTCCTCTTCAATGAAGATGGCACTCCCACACCCAGAACAAATAAGATTCTCAATGCTACTCCTATGAAGAGATTTGGCGAATCCGAGGAGCTTCTTGGCACACTCAGATTCCTCACAAATCCCGAGGAATCCGGCTTTATCACAGGTATCATCATTCCTGTTGACGGCGGATTCTCAGCTTATTCCGGAGTTTAATCTTACAATAAATTTAAGAGCGTCCATCGTAATGATGGACGCTCTTTTCATATTAAGTTTCATAAATATCTCCGCTACCCATTTTGCGCTCCCAAGTTCCTTCAAGCAAGACCATTTTGTTTTGCATGATGGATGCTTTGACGTCAATTATATTTTGATTTGAAGAGCCGCGGAAGAGAAGTGCGGAGCTTTTTAATTCCTCGACAAATTTTCCGTCAACAAGCACGTCGATGAGGGGAAGCAGTTCTTTGAGCTTTTCTTTATTATCTTGATATTTGGGCAAAATATCGTTTTCAAACGAAAATCCCGTATAACACCAAATCTTTTTGTTTGGAATTTTAGTTTTAAACTGATTCAACAAATCTACGAGTGCCGCTTGATTTTCGGGTTCAAACGGTTCTCCGCCGAGGAGTGTCAGTCCTTCAACAAAAGATGGCTCGGTTACTTCTATAATATGATCTATTTCTGTTTGTGTAAATGGATTTCCATAGTTGAAATTCCACGTTTCGGGGTTGAAGCAGCCCTTGCAGTGATGACGGCAACCGCTCACAAAGAGCGTTGTGCGAACACCGGGGCCATTTGCTATATCATTTTCTCTGATAAGTGCGTAATTCATATTAATTCCTTTGATTAATAATCCCTTGCATATATTTGCAAGGGATTAATTTTTGATTAAAGATGAAGAACTCTTTCTTTGATCTCCTGTGTTCTTCCTTGGTTCCAATACTGCGTACCGATATATCCGCAGGTACGACGGGCTACGTTCATTGTGGACTGATCTGTATTTCCACAGTTGGGGCATTTCCAAATGAGCTTGCCGTCCTCTTCAACTATCTCGATCTCTCCGTCATATCCACAAATCTGACAGTAATCACTCTTGGTGTTAAGCTCTGCATACATGATATTATCGTAGATAAATTTCATAACTGAAAGAACTGCATCAAGGTTATTCTGCATATTGGGTACTTCTACGTAGGAAATAGCGCCACCCGGAGAAAGAGCTTGGAATTTTGCTTCAAGCGCGAGTTTCTTGAATGCGTCTATCTCTTCGGTTACGTGGACATGATAGCTATTGGTGATGTAAGTTTTATCTGTAATGCCTTTTCTGATTCCAAAGCGCTTCTGCAAGCATTTTGCAAACTTATAGGTTGTGCTTTCAAGAGGAGTGCCGTAAAGGGAATAGTCGATGCATTCATCTGCCTTCCATTTCGCTGTGTACTCATTGAGCTTCTTCATAATATCCAAGCCGAGATTTTCACCCTCCGGCTCTGTAAGTTTCTTTCCGTTAAGTGCAAGAACACATTCCCAAAGTCCTGCATAGCCAAGTGAAATCGTTGAATATCCACCGTGAAGGTATTTATCAATAGTCTCACCTTTAGGCAAGCGAAGGAGCGCTCCGTGCTGCCAAAGGATGGGCGCTGCATCGGAAAGAGTACCCGTAAGACGCTCATGACGACACTGAAGTGCTCTGTGGCAGAGTTCCATTCTATCATCGAATATCTGCCAGAAGCGATCCATATCACCCTCTGCTGAAAGTGCAATATCAACAAGATTTACTGTTACTACGCCCTGATTGAATCTGCCGTAATACTTGGGTTGTCCGTTTTCATCGACATAGGGAGTCAAGAAGCTCCTACATCCCATACAGGTGTAGCAATGTCCATCCCCGTTTTTATCAATCTTATTTTGGAGCATAATTTTTTCGGAGATATAGTCGGGAACCATTCTTTTAGCAGTACATTTTGCCGCGAGCTTTGTGAGGTAATAGTAGGGGCTATCCTCGTGGATATTATCCTCTTCAAGAACGTAAATAAGCTTTGGGAAGGCGGGTGTTACCCACACACCCTTCTCGTTCTTAACGCCCTTATATCTCTGCTTGAGTGTTTCTTCAATAATAATTGCAAGGTCACGCTTTTCGCGCTCATTCTTTGCCTCGTTAAGATACATAAACACAGTAACGAAGGGAGCTTGTCCGTTGGTAGTCATAAGAGTTACTACCTGATACTGAATTGTCTGAACTCCACTTCTGATCTCTTCCAAAAGACGTCCTTCTGTGATTCTGTCAATATCCTCGTCACTGACATTGGGATCGATGGTTTTGAGTTCCTTTTCTACATTGACTCTTATTTTCTTTCTGCTGATATCGACAAAGGGAGCAAGATGTGTAAGACTTATACTTTGACCTCCGTATTGACAGGATGCTACTTGAGCAATAATCTGCGTTGCAATATTACAAGCGGTAGAAAAGCTGTGGGGCTTTTCTATCATAGTTCCACTAATAACTGTACCATTTTGGAGCATATCCTCAAGATTCACAAGATCACAGTTATGCATATGCTGAGCAAAATAGTCGGAGTCGTGGAAATGGATAATACCTTTTTCGTGTGCTTCAACAATATCCGAGGGAAGAAGAATACGCTTTGTAATATCCTTGCTGACCTCACCCGCCATATAGTCACGCTGTACACTGTTTACAGTGGGATTTTTATTAGAATTTTCCTGTTTTACCTCTTCGTTATTACACTCAATAAGACTTAAGATCTGCTGGTCAGTAGTATTAGATTTTCTAATAAGGGCACGGTTATATCTATAAGTTATGTATCTTCGTGCAACGTCAAATGCGCGTTGATTCATAATCTGATCCTCAACCATATCCTGTATTTCCTCAACGTTGAGTGATCTATTCATATTGGCAGCGGCCATTTCAACATCTTCTGCAATTCTTTTTATTTGAATTTCAGACATTCTTGCACTTGGAACAACACTTTCGTTAGCCTTGGTAACAGCAACGATTATTTTATTAACATCGAAAACAACTTCCGATCCATTGCGCTTAATTATCTTCATTGCAACCTCCTAAAAAGTAAATATATTTAAATTTTTAGCAAAAATTCGACATAATAATTATAACTATATATTGTGGTATAGTCAAGAGTAAAAACAACATATTGTATCTTTTTGTATGATTGTACAATTTTTGGAGATTAATTTTTTGCATTTTGACAAAAATATATATTTTAAGGAATTTTTAAGGTTAATATATTAATATATACTCGTAAAATAGTTTGAGTAATAAATTTGTCAAATTAAACTATAATTAATTAGGAGATTATATGTTAGAGCTTATAGACATTAGAAAAACTTACGGAAAGGACGAATCCGCCGTTGAGGCACTCAAGGGCGTCAGCATAAAATTTAGAGAAAGCGAATTCGTTTCAATTCTCGGTCAGTCGGGCTGCGGTAAAACTACACTTTTGAATATCGTAGGCGGTCTCGACCAATATACAAGCGGTGATCTTATTATCAACGGAGTTTCTACCAAGGATTTCAAGGACGCCGACTGGGATACTTATAGAAATCACTCTATTGGATTTATCTTCCAAAGCTACAACCTCATTCCTCATCAAACTGTACTTGCTAACGTTGAGCTTGCGCTTACTCTTAGTGGTATATCACAAAATGAGAGAAGAAAGAGAGCCGTTCAAGCGCTTGATAAGGTCGGACTTCGCACACAAATGAATAAGCGCCCCAATCAGCTTTCGGGTGGACAGATGCAAAGAGTTGCTATTGCACGTGCTCTTATCAACAATCCCGATATATTGCTTGCGGATGAGCCAACGGGCGCGCTTGACTCCGATACAAGTATTCAGGTTATGGATCTTTTAAAGGAGATAGCAAAGGATAGACTTGTTATTATGGTTACTCATAACCCCGAACTTGCAGAAGAGTATTCCACAAGAATAATCAATCTTCGAGACGGTAATCTTGTCGGCGACTCCAATCCATTTGACGGAAAAGTCCCCGAAGATGATAAAATGTCGAGCAAGGAAGCTCCTGCAGTTCGCAAAAAGAAGGCATCAATGTCATTTATGACGGCAATGTCCCTCTCCTTCAATAACTTAATGACAAAAAAGGGAAGGACCTTTTTGACCTCCTTTGCAGGATCTATTGGTATTATAGGTATTGCACTAATTTTGGCAGTATCTACCGGTGTTAATGCATATATTAAGTCCATAGAGGAAAATACAATGTCCTCATATCCCTTGCAAATTCAGCAAACTACTATGAACCCCGCATCAATGATGTCATCACTGATGCAAAATGCAGGCAATAGCAATCAAGATAGAGATCCTAATAAGATATATTCGAGTCCTATAATGGCTGTTATGATGTCTTCAATGACTGAATCCGTTAAAATGAATAATCTTGAAAAATTCAAGAATTTCCTTGAAACGAATGAAACGGAGCTTAGTAAATATACAACAGCAATTAAATACTCGTATTCTACAAATTTGAATACCTATCTCTTGCTTGAGGACGGCACGTACAAAAATAGTTCTCAAAGTATGGATAAGCTCTATCAGTCGATGGGTATCTCCGGAGTTTCCAAGGATATGATGGGAATGGCATCCATGATGGGTGGCGGAAGCGTTAACGGTTGGACTGAGCTTATAGGCACAACCGAAACCATTATGAAGGAATATGAGCTTGTTGACGGAAAATATCCTGCTAACGCAAACGAGATTGTTCTTATTGTTGATGAAAACAATCAGATTTCCGACTACTCACTTTATGTTCTTGGCATTCGTGATTTTGAAGAGATAAAAGAATATCTTAAGCACGCACAGGATGCTTTTATCAATGGAACGGAAAACACCTATGAAATTCCTTCAACTAATTACACATTTGACGAAATATATGATTTCAGATTCAAGGTGCTTCTCAATAGCGATCACTATGTTATTGAAAATGATAGAATCAGAAAGCTTGATCCTACCAATTCAGACGACAAAAAAACTCTTGATGAACGCATAAATGATACCAAGAGAGGTATTGAGCTTAAAATAGTCGGAATAGTTCGTCCCATGGATGAATCAATGAATATGACCAATATCGGTACTATCGGATTTATGTCAGAGCTTATAGACGAAGCAATTGAAAAGGTTAACAAGAGTGACGTTGTTAAGGCACAGCTTAACAATAAAAACAAGGACCTTTTCACAGGCATTGATTTTGATTCCAAGGGTGTAACATTCAACGATCTTCCTCAAAATATTAAGGATATTATTAGCAAGCTTCCATCCATGGATTTTTCTAAAATCGTTGAAATGGTGCTTGATACCTATAATATACCATTCAAGGATTTTATTGTTCAGTACATTCCTACCGATATTTATGATCTCGTTAATATGGTTCTTGACTACGTTAACAAGGATAAGGTAACTACCAATACTTATGAAGGAAATCTTAAAAAGCTTGGATATATTGACACCAATAATCCTTCCTCGATTTCTATTTATCCTAAGGATTTTGAATCAAAAGAAAAGATCAATCAGCTTATTTCCGAATATAACGCTAATCAGCACGAGGATGATAGAATAATCTATACCGACACTGTTGCTCTTCTTATGAACTCTGTAACGACCATAGTTGATGCGATCTCTTACGTTCTTATTGCATTCGTTGCTATATCCCTTGTTGTTTCCTCAATAATGATAGGTATTATAACCTATATCTCCGTTCTTGAGAGAACCAAGGAGATCGGTATCCTGCGTGCAATAGGTGCCTCCAAGAAAGACATCGGTCGAGTATTTAATGCAGAAACGATCTTTGTAGGACTGGTTGCAGGTATTATAGGTATTGTTTGCTCGCTCGGATTAATTGTTGTGATCAATATCATACTTTATCATTTCACAGGCATTGCTAACCTTAAGGCAGTTCTTGAGCCGCTTCCTGCAATTATACTTGTTGCTATCAGCATGGTTCTTACTTTGGTAGCCGGATTGTTCCCATCCAAGATGGCTTCTAACAAAGACCCCGTAATAGCACTTAGAACGGAATAATGGGAGAATTATTTTAATGAGAAATTTTTTAACTAAAATGACGCAAAAAATCAGGACGTTCTTTTATGGAAGAAATGGCTTTGACGATCTTGCGAAGCACGCGCTTATTGCTTCTTTGGTAGTGTTTTTAATTTATGGTTTCTGGCCTGCGGGCATAGTTAAATTTTTAATTTCTCTTGTCAGCTATGCTCTTATGATATATGCTTATTTTAGAATGTTGTCTAAAAACATATACAAGAGAGTAGCAGAGAATAAGAAATACACCGGTGCTATCAAGATGACTAAAACAAGATGGCAGCAGAGAAAAACACATAAATTTTATCGCTGTCCTAAATGCAAAACTTGGCTTAGAGTTCCACGTGGGAAAGGAAAGATAACCATTACTTGTGTGAAATGCGCTAACAAGTTTGACAAAAGAACTTAATATTTGATAAGCGACGGATGTTTATCCGTCGCTTTGTATTTATATTCGGTTTTGTGCCAATAATTATTCTTGGAGGTGATTATTATGTGCACTGCTATAGTTTATAGAGGAAAAAACAATTACATTGCCAGAAATCTTGATTTGGAATATAGGTATGATGAGCAAATCGTGATTGTTCCACGAAATTATCAATTGAATTTTATGCTAGTTCCAAGCTGTAAGCATCATTATGCCATTATAGGTACTGCAACAATAATCGATGATATACCGCTTTACTATGATGCCGTCAATGAAATGGGGCTTGGAATTACATCTCTTAATTTTGTTGGTAATGCCGTTTACGGTAAAGAAAAAATTGACGGTATAAGTATAGCTCCGTATGAAATTATACCGTTTATTCTGGCTTCGGCTAATTCAGTGGATTCTGCCATAAACATTTTAAAAGAGATCAGTATTGTCGATATACCCTTTAATGAAAATACACCAAATTCTCAGTTGCATTGGTTAATTAGCGATCGGAACAGATCAATAACAGTAGAATCAACTAACGAGGGGTTGAGGATATACGATAATCCGTTTGACGTACTGACCAATAATCCACCGTTTGAATATCATATAAACAATATGAGTAATTATATAAACGTCACCTCTAAGCAACCAAGTAATGATTTTGCAGAAGGTATTTCATTAAGCACCTATAGCAAGGGAATGGGTGGCATAGGTTTGCCGGGTGACTATTCCTCTGCATCAAGATTTGTAAAAGCTGCGTTTGTAAATAAAAATTCTCCCACACTAAAAAGTGAAGAGGAGGAGGTGAATCATGTGTTTCATATTCTCAAATCGGTTGAAATGCCCATTGGAAGCATTAATATAAACGGAGAATACGAAATTACTCAATATTCCGCCTGCTGCAATCTTGAGAGGGGAATATATTATTATACAACCTATAATAATTCACAAATATCTGCCGTAAATATCAATAATGAAAATTTAGATTGCGAAAATTATAAAGTATATAAAATGAGCTATAATTCAAATATAAAATATATAAATTAAATGACGGCAAAGCCGTCATTTTTTGTTTGTAACCTTGCATATGAGCTTTTAATATAATTATTATAAAGATAAGGAGGTTAAATATGCAAATATTATTTTTAGGTGGAGATCTTAGACAAAAATATGCAAGCGATTATTTAAACAAAAGAAGCATTAAATCAAAATCGTATATTAATTATACCTTGAATGATGATGAAGTACTTAAAGATATAGGAGAATCAAGCGTTATAGTTTTGCCGTTACCAATACAAAAAGATTCAATAGATGAAATTTTCAACTGTATAAACACCAAACAAACAGTGCTTGGTGGAATTATTCCGGAAAATATCTACACTAAATATTCAAACAAATGCAGAGCAATCATTGATTATTATAAAAACGATTATTTTGTTCTTCATAATGCTTTTCTAAGTGCCGAAGGCGCTATATTTTATGCTAAAGAAAAAATTAATCGAAGCATTAAGAATTCAAAGATCGCAATTTTGGGATTTGGAAGGATAGGTAAGATGATTTCGTATCTTCTATGGGCGCAAGGGGCGAAAATAAGCGTTTTTACGCGCAAGGATATAGACTGCCTCTGGAGTGAGCTCATGGGTTTTGATGCCCACAAAACCGAAAATTTGAGCGCTGTGGCAGGTGTAAAGGAGAATAACAGCTTCGACATTATTTTTAATACTATTCCTGCTCATATTATTAATGAGGATTTAATAAAAGATATTCATAATTCCATTATTATTGATCTTGCATCCTACCCATACGGCTTAGATGATGACTTGTTAAAGAAATATAATGTTTCTTATTACAGAGAACCGGGAATTCCCGGCAGATATGCTCCTCAAAGCGCGGGAGAAATCATTGGAGAAACAGTAATAAATATACTTAATCAGGAGAAATTATTATGATTGGATTCGCAATAACGGGATCATTTTGCACTATTTCGCAGGCAATTGGAACAATATCTAAATTGAAAGAGAAGGGATATGATATTTTACCTATAATGAGCAACAATGCATATGAAACCGACACAAGATTTGGCAAAGCCAACGATATTGTAGAAAAAATCAATAGCATCACGGAAAGAGAAGTGATACACACAATTGTAGATGCAGAACCGCTGGGACCAAAAATAAATCTTGATGCCTTGATTATTTGTCCATGTACAGGCAATACGCTCTCAAAAATTGCGAACGGTATAACCGATACCCCCGTGTGTATGGCGGCAAAGGCGCATTTGAGAAATAACAAGCCACTTATAATTGCACTTGCCACAAACGATGCTTTGTCGGCAAATCTAAAAAACATAGGCACTTTATTGTCAAGAAAAAACGTTTATTTTGTTCCAATGAGGCAGGATGATCCTATTTCCAAGCCGCATTCTTTGGTAGCGGATTTTGATCTTATTACCGATGCTATTGAATATGCGAAATTAGGAAAACAACTTCAAAAGATATTTATATAAAAAACTCCGTAGGAAATCCTACGGAGTTTTGGTTTTAATTAAACAAACTGATTTACAAATGCCTTATACTCATTGAGCTTAATGGTCATCTCGTCCTTACTTGTGCCGGAGAGAAGATAATAGAATTTAATCTTTGGCTCAGTACCTGAGGGACGCGCAATAATAACGTCGTTGTTTTCCATCTTAAATGAAATTACATTTGAAGAGGGAAGATTCGTTGATTCGACGGAGTTATTAACTCTATTGGTTATTGTTGCCTTAAGATAATCGCCTATTTCAACTATCTTATTACCTGCAATTTCTTCGGGGGCATTGTTTCTGAGTGTATCCATAAGCTTAGCCATTTTTTCCTTACCATCGATACCCTCCATATAAAGCTCCTGATTTGCCTCAAGATAATAACCGTATTTTTCGTACAATCCGTTCAAGGCATCAAAGAGCGTCATGCCCTTAGCGTGATAAAAGGCAGTCATTTCACAAATAAGCATAGTTGCAACAACAGCATCCTTATCTCTTGCATAAGTACCCTTAAGATATCCGTAGCTTTCTTCAAAGCCGAAAAGGTATGCAGCATCAGCACCTGCCTGCTCATAGTTCTTAATAACCTCACCGATAAACTTAAAGCCGGTAAGAACATTATGAAGCTTAACGTTATGTGCCTTACAAATCTTAGAAACAAGCTCTGTAGAAACAATGGTCTTTACCGCATAGGGATTATTGGGCATCGTGCCCGTTTCCTCATAAGCAGTAATAATGTAATCAATAAGAAGGGCGCCCATCTGATTGCCCGAAATGGTTACAAAATCTCCATTCGTATTCTTAGTTACAACACCAACGCGGTCTGCATCGGGGTCGGTAGCGATAACAAGTGTGCTTCCAACGGATTTTGCAATTTCTATGCCAAGCTCAAATACCTCGGGGTATTCAGGATTGGGCTTTGCAACAGTGGGAAAGTTGCCATCAATTTCCATCTGCTCGGGTACAACGTAAAGGTGCTCAACACCACAACGCGCAAGAATGTCGGGGATCAATCTATATCCCGTGCCGTGAAGGGGAGAATATACTATCTGCAAATCTTCAGCCACATTCTTGATAGCTTCGGGGTTTACAAGTTGTTTCATTACTGCAGAAAGATACTTTTCATCCATTTCCTGATCGAGCATGATAATATCACCGTTTTCAAGAGCCAAATCAAAGTCTGCGTATTTAACGTCCTTGAAAATATCTATCTTTTCGATCTCTGCGGATACGGTTTTAGCATGCTCGGGAGGGAGCTGTGCGCCGTCTTCCCAATAAGCCTTATAACCGTTATATTCTTTGGGATTGTGTGATGCAGTAATATTGATACCCGCAACACATCCAAGCTCGCGGAGAGCAAATGAAAGCTCCGGTGTAGGACGAAGCTCGTCAAAAATATATGCCTTGATACCATTAGCTGCAAGAACACTTGCGGAAACCTTGGCAAAAAGCTCGGAATTATTTCGAGAATCGTATGCAATTGCTACACCGTCAGAAGCTCTGCCTTCCTTGATAATAAGGTTGGCAAGCCCTTGTGTTGCTTGAGCTACGGTAAATTCATTCATTGCGTTTGTACCCATACGCATCTTACCGCGAAGACCTGCAGTCCCGAATTCCAATGAGGTATAGAATCGTTCCTTAAGCTCTGTTTCATTTGATGAAAGATCAATCAGTTCTTTTCTTTGCTCATCGGAAAGCTTAGAAGAATCCAACCATTTTTGATATTCCTGTCTATAAAATTCCATATGATAATCCTTTCCGTTTAGACTATTTATGCATTATTCTTGCTTGAGAGCACAAGCAAGCTGATCGGGGCAGGAGGTGGGTCTTGGACCGCATTTAATGCCCTCAAGTCTTCTGATAGCTTCCTCAACACTCATTCCAACAACCAATGCCGCTACGCCCTGCGTATTGCCTGAGCATCCACCTGTAAATTTTACATTTTCAATAATGTTATCGTCATTTATATCGATATCTATCTGCTTTGAACAAGTATTTTTTGTCGTATATGTGATGTGGCGCATATTATTTTTTCTCCTCTTTGTCTTTCTTTTTCTTCTTTAATAGTTTTTTAGTTGTGTTGGAAACGACAGTTAATATTTTTAAGTTTCCTGCTTTTTTCTTCTTTTCCGATATGTTGGCGGGATCTCCAACATAATAATGAACCAGCTCGGTTTCAAAGCCCTTTCTTCTCAATGCATTGATTGTATAGTTGTTAAGAAGGTGAATTATTACGGCGAAGCAGGGAACACCGATCAACATTCCAAAAACGCCGAAAAGTCCACCCATAGTAACAATAGCAATGAGGGTTGCCAAGGAACTGATGTTTACTTTATCACCCAAGACGTTAGGACAAATAATATTGCCGTCAATTTGCTGAATTACAATTAAAAGTATTATGAAAAGTATGGTCTTTTCAGGTTGCATAAGCAATACGAGGAAAGCGGCAGGAACACCGCCGAGGAAGGGACCTAATATTGGAATAACATTGGTTATTGCAATAATGGTCGCAATGAGGTGAGGATTTGAAAATCCCAAGATTGCAAGAAGAACATAGGTCATAATTCCTACAATCGCTGTTGAAAGCAACTGGCCCTCTATGAATCCACCGAATGAACGATCCAAAAGATTTCCAAATCGAATAATCGAACGAACCTGCGACGGCTGAAGAAAGCTATTTAAGAAACGTCTGAGATATGCTTTAAACTTTTCTTTAGAAATAAGCATATATATTGCTATGAAAATACCAAGTATTACATTCTTAAGAATGTTGACAACCGAGGTTCCAAATGAGAATACATAACCAAAGATTGTCATGAAATTATCTGCAGAAAAAATCTTTTCCAAATCGATAATGGAGGAGCTACCAGCAGATCCCGATCCGTCTGTTCCGGAGCCATTTGGAAAAATAGAAGAGAAGTCTCCTTCAACAAGCTTATCTATCCAAGGGAATGTGTTTTTAAACCATTCAAGCAAGCCGTCCGGATCCACTCTCTGAGCGGAGTCAAGGAATGCAAATCTATCCATAATTTGATTAACACGAATGGCAATCATCTTTACTGCAGATTCATAGTTCATAATGTAAGTATCCCAGAAAGACTGTATCGTTGAGATCAAGTTAGGAATAAGCATTGTGCAAACAAATGCAATAATAAGAACCCAAACAATAAATGTTGCAATGATGGATACAAATCTCTTGAGGGAAAATTTGGGTATCCAGAAAAAAATGCGTCTTTCCAAGAAATTAACCACCGGATTAGATAAATATGCCATAATAAATCCTATGGTAATAGGTGAAATAACCTCAAAGAAATTTTCAAAAAAGCTTTGTATTGTTCCGTTAACAAGTCCGAATACAATCGATACACCAAGAATAATAATGCCAACAATTATCAAAGTGGATATTAACGTTTTTTTATACGTTGCAAATTCTTCTCTCATATTTCAACCTCCTCTTAATAATATACATTCTTATTCTATTATATTATAATTAAAAAAATCAATTTAGTCAATAGATATTCAAATCTTTCTATTGAAAAAATCACTTTTTTATGATATTATTAAAATGTATTAATGCTGTTTTATGAGGTAGCTATGGATTGCAAAACTGAAGAAGCATATGCCAAGATAAATCTATATCTGGACGTTGAAAGAAAAAGGGAAGACGGTTATCATGATTTGGTTACTATTATGCAGATAGTATCTTTAGCTGATATAGTCACAGTTACTCTAAATCACACTAAAGAAATAACTATCAAAATGACAAATTCCCCCATCGATATACCCAAGGAAGATAATTTAGCATATAAAGCCGCAATAAAATTCTATGAAAATCTTGATTTCGAAGCGATGGGTAGAGCTGATATTGAAATTGAAAAGCATATTCCAGCCGCCGCGGGATTAGCGGGCGGTAGTGCTGATGCAGCCGCGGTGCTCAGAATATTGAACGAATTATACGGAAAACCGTTTATGCTTGAAGATCTATGCAAAATAGGCGCAGAGCTTGGTGCTGACGTTCCGTTTAATATTAAAGGCGGCGTACAAATTTGTCGAGGAATCGGTGATGAAATGCTTCAAACGCGTGGATTAAAGCACTATTCCTTGATGATTGCTTGGGGAAATGATACCAAGCCCTCAACTGCGGTACAGTATAAAAGGTTGGATGAAAAATTTGATGATTTTAAGGATCACCAAGTAAGTGAAAATTGCGGAGATACATTCTTTGCTTATAGCGTTGGAAGATGCAGCGAGGCATTTCCTAAGATGTATAACATCTTTGAAACCTTATATGAGGAAAACGAAACATATAAGAAAATCAAAAAAATAATGTATGATAATAGTGCTTATGTTGCTATGCTTACAGGTAGTGGTCCTGCTATCTACGGTATTTTTCCAAATTCATGTTATGCCGAGGATGCACAAACAGAACTTGAGGGGGAAGGAATAAAAACTTGCATTTGCTACCCCATTAACATAGAATATGAGGTTATGGATCCTCGAGAAAAGCCATGGAAAAGAAACTGAATATAAAAAGGAACCTCGCATTTTAATAATACGAGGTTTCTAATAAAAAGATCAAAAATCGTGTTTTTTGACATAAATACATGGGGAGTAGCGTGATATTCGCACATGATCCAATTATACAAAAATCAAGTTTTGTATAATTAAGGGGAGCTGAAATGGACATTTAGAAGCAATTATGGCTTAATTTGCGAGTTTTGCTACTTTCTTAGCGCATTCCTCAGGTTAGCTATTCTTATAATTCATTGTTAAGAATTTCATTCTTGTAGCTTCGCCACCACGTATATGTCGCTCACATTTATTTTTATCCAATATCTCTTTAACTTGCTTATACAGTGTTGGATTCTTATTTTTTAAATTCTCAGTTATATCCTTATGCACTGTGCTTTTACTTATGCCAAAATGCTTAGCTACCTTTCTTACGGTTGAATTATTTTCAACCAGATATGTAGCCATTATAATGCAGCGTTCTTTATTAGACGAGATATACATATCAAATCCTCACAATTAATCACATTTATGGTTAATTGTATGCATAAAAATCAATAAATATTAATTTTAAGGGATGTTTTTTATGGACGAATATACCATTGATTATGAAAAATTTGATATTTTTGAAGGTATGACAAGTATAACCGCTGTGATATCTTCCATCGAATCGGGTACTTCAATTAAAAAAATAGAAAAAATTTTGTATAATTCAAGCAAGAAGAAAAGCAAATATAATGAGCTTAAATTTTTAGAAATCAAGGCAAAAAATCTTGGATTTGAGCTTGTTGGGGTTTCACATAATATAATTGATGAGCTTTCCAACGGCAAAACTCACGGTGGCATAATCGCAATTTGCACAAAAACCGATATACCTTGCTTGGATGCCGATAAAATCAAGGATAATGGCTTTTATATTCTCCTTGACGGCATCGAAGATCCTTTCAATTTTGCCTATGCTATACGTTCAGCTTACGCTTCGGGCGCTGATGGCATCATAGTTCCCTCTTATCGCTTTAATAATGCCCAAGGGTTAATTGCCAAGGGGTCCGCAGGAACATCCGAATTAATAGATATATTTGAATGTTCTATAATGGAAACCATTGACATATTTAAGTCAAAATCATATAAAATTGCTTCTGCGGGTATTCGCGATTCAGTTTCACTGTATGATGCAGATCTAAAAAAACCGATTTTACTTATAATTGGCGGCGAAAAACGTGGAATTTCAAGTGAAATTTTAGCAAAATCTGATATGATAGTCAGAATTGACTACGGTAAAACCTTTAAGGGCTCTTTAACTGCTTCATCCGCAGCCACCGTGCTTGCGTTTGAGGTGTACAGACAAAATAGATAAAAAAGCTGAATGCATCGCATTCAGCTTTTTTATCTATTCGGTATAAAACTTACAAATTGTAGTATAATCGTATTTTTCTTCGGGATTTAATACAACGTTTGTGAAATTAGGGTGATTTATGGAATCGGGCATATGCTGTGTTTCAAGACAAAATGCCATTTGTTTATTTTGCGAACAATTGTTCTTGAAGGGGTATTTTGCATTGGTTAAGAAGTTGCCCGAATAAAATTGTACACACGGCTGATTAGTGAGCATCTCCATAACTCTGCCGGAATCTTTATGCACGACTCTTGCGCGAAGCTTGGGCATTTCGGTTTCGCCACCAACAAAATTTATGCAATGGTCATAGCCGCCCGCAATTATAAGATCATTATCGTGCAAATGAATATCTCTTCCTATTGTTTTGGGGAGTCTAAAATCAAAGGGTGTTCCCTCTACGCTCTTTATTTCGCCCGTAGGAATAAGATTTTCGTCCGTTGGAAGATATGTATCTGCATCAAGCCAAAGCTCGTGATCGTATATCTTTCCCGAATCGTACCCTCCAAGGTTGAAATATGTATGATTGGTAAGGTTTATAATGGTTCTCTTGTCAGTTGTAGCTTCGTATCTTATTGAAAGCGCACCGTCATTGGTGAGTGAATATGTCACTGTTACTGACAAATTTCCCGGGTATCCTTCTTCCCCATCTTTAGAAAGATAGAAAAGCTTGATCGATGGCTCATTTGTATCTTGAAGGGACAAAACCTGCCATATCTTTTTATCGAATCCCTCTTTACCTCCGTGAAGATGGTTGGGGCCATTATTTATATACATACTGTATTCAACACCATCAAGAGTAAATTCTCCCTTGCTGATACGGTTGCCAACGCGACCGATTATAGCTCCTTGATAGCCATCTGCTTCTACATAGGATTGTAAATCGTCATAGCCACCAATAACATCAGCAAATTCACCATTTTTATCGGGTACGTTAATGCTGAGTATTGTAGCGCCAAAATTGGAAATTGTTACGAGCATTCCATTGGCATTTCTCATTGTATACTTATAAATATCGTGTCCGTTATATGTACCAAATAACTTTCTAATTATGCTCATTATTTATACTCCTTAATTTATTTTAAATCGTAAACCCATTTTTCGTCTTTTTTATAATAATAAAATTCGGATAGATCATCTTCGAGAAAAACACGAAGCATATCTTTCATATCGAGTGAAAGATTTAGATTTCGTAAATTATCAATATCTTCCCACCAAACTTCACCTTCAGATGATGATTCCAGTACGCCCGAATATTTGTTTGTTTTGTAAAACAGTATCACATATCTTGAATCATTTTCACGCCAATCTTTTATTCCGCACAACATAGGATTTTTAATATCTAAGCCAGTTTCCTCTTTTATTTCGCGAATAACGGAATCTGTAAATGACTCACCAAACTCAACATGTCCCCCGGGAAACGTAATTCCGGGCCAGTCTTTTTTCTTTCTATCTATGACTAAAACATTGTTTTTATGATAAACCATGCACATATTCATAAAAACTACTTTTTCGGGATTTCTCATTTTTACCTCATAAACCAAAACGGCAATATATATTGCCGTTTTATATTTTAATCAATCATTGTATCCGTTAGGATGATTTTTATGCCAATTCCAAGCACTTGAAATTATCTCTTCAAGAGAATCGTGAACGGGCTTCCAACCAAGAACTCTCTTTGCTTTTTCGCTCGACGCTACAAGTCTTGCCGGATCTCCTGCACGTCTTGGAGTTTCAATCGCGGGAATAGGATGTCCTGTAACCCTTCTTGCTGTTTCGATAACCTCTCTTACAGAGTATCCAACTCCGTTGCCGAGATTGAAAATATCGCTCTCGCCGCCATTCAAAAGATATTCAACTGCAAGTATATGTGCTTGAGCCAAATCGGTAACGTGAATGTAATCGCGAATGCAAGTGCCATCGGGAGTGTCATAATCCGTGCCGTAAATCGATATTGCTTCCCTTTTTCCGTTTGGAACTTGAAGAATAAGCGGAATAAGATGGCTTTCGGGATTGTGTGCTTCACCAATATTGCCGCACTGATCTGCACCGCAAGCATTAAAGTATCTGAGAGATACAAAATTCATTCCGTGTGCTTCGCTCGTCCATTTGAACATCTTTTCCATAGCGAGCTTCGTTTCGCCATAGGGGTTTGTGGGGCAAGTTCTGTCACTTTCAAGAATCGGAATATTTTCGGGTTCGCCATAGGTTGCCGCCGTAGAAGAAAAGACAATCTTCTTTACTCCATTCGCCACCATTGCATCAAGAAGCACCTTGGTTCCGTAAATATTGTTTTCATAATATTTGAGGGGATTTACAACACTCTCTCCAACAAGTGAAAATGCTGCAAAATGCACTATTGCATCAATCTTTTCTTTTTTAAAAAGATCATCGAGGAAATCAAAATCACGAATGTCCCCCTGATAAAATCTTGCTTTTTCGGGCACTGCCTTTCTATAACCCGTAACAAGACTGTCTAAAACAACAACGTCATGTCCTGCTTTAATAAGCTCAAGAGCAGTATGTGAGCCAATATAACCTGCTCCACCTGTAACTAAAATTGCCATAGTAATTTCCTCCTTATTTCCAAAGATGCTCAGGATATACTCCCTCATCAATAAGCTTTTTAATACCTGCAACGACCGCTGGCTTATCTTCAGCATAAGTAACACCAAGCCAGCAAGCATTTGTATTATAAACAACGACGTCGCAATCGTAGCTTTTTATCATAACGTCCACAACATCAGTAAGATAGGATTCATCCTTTAAGGGATTCTTGATGTTGCGCAAAAATCTGTCAAATTCCGCGCGAAGATGCGGAAAAAGTTCGGGAGTAAAGCCCCAGCAGTTCATAGAAACTACTGTATCAAGATCAAGAGTGACCTTCTTATCTCCATTTGGATATTCCGCTTTTCCGTTTCCAACGGGGACAATTTCTCTTGTTTCAACTATATTAACAAGGCGTCCCTTGTCATTAATATTACAAACTCCTCGGTTGACAGCGCCGTGCTCTGTCACTGTATTCTTAAGTCGGTATCCAGCCATGCAAAATTGTGGCTTACCTTCCTGTCCTTCAACCCTTCTAAGATGCTCTGCAATAATTTCAAAAGATTCGCGTCCGTAAAAGTCATCAGCATTTATAACCGCAAATGGCTCGTTTACCGTGTCAATAATGCTCATCATGGCTTGAGTTGTTCCCCAAGGTTTAATCCTATCTTGAGGCACATCAAACCATTCCGGTACATCAGAAATCCTCTGAAATGCATATTCCACATCTATAAACTTATTAATTCTATTTCCGATAGTTTCCTTAAAATCGTTGAGATTTTCCTCTTTGATTATAAAAACCACTTTATTAAATCCGGCCTTTATTGCATCATAGATTGAAAAGTCTATAATAAAGTCTCCGTCATCATTCATAGGGTCAATTTGTTTCATTCCACCGTATCTGGATCCCATACCGGCAGCAAGAATAACAAGCGTCATTTAATACCTCCCTATAAAAATTATCTGTATAATAATTATATATCATATTATTTGCAAAATCAAGTATTTTTTAATAATATTTTAACAAAAAAAATCCGAGATAATTCTCGGATTTTTTAGAATTTAATTCTTGTTATAGATTTGATTTTTGAAGTGTTCGGATCAATATCAAAAATAGCTCCGTGCACCTTGACTCCACCGTCTGCAACCGTAAAGGTTTGAGGAGTCTGCATAATAAATCGATCAATAATCGCCTCGACCTTAGTACCGAGAATACTATTTTCAGGACCTGCCATACCGATATCTGTAATGTAAGCACTTCCCAAAGGCAATATGCATTCATCGGCAGTTTGAACGTGAGTGTGTGTGCCGAACATAATAGCTATTCTTCCGTCAAAATAACGAGCTATAGCAAGCTTTTCACTTGTTGCCTCGGCATGAATATCAAGAATAGCAAAATCATAGTTCCCTTTTTCTCTCTCAAGTGCCGTGTCAATTACCTCAAACGGACTGTTAAGAGGAGTCATAAACATAGTGCCAAGGACATTCATTATAAGCACCTTATATCCGTCAATATTAACGATACTGTAGCCGCTACCGGGAGCGGACGCGGGATAATTTGCGGGGCGGATTATTCTTGTTTCATTATCATCAAGAAAGGAGTAAATATCCCTCTTTCCAAAGGCATGATTTCCGAGAGTGATAAAATCTACTCCTACATTGTAAAGCGACTCGGCATCTCTTTTTGAAAGCCCCTTTATCTCACTGGCATTTTCGCCGTTGGCAATTACAAAATCAACCTTATTTTCACTGATGAATTTTGATAAGTTCTTTGAGAGATAGTCTATAGCAATGCCGCCGACTATATCTCCAATTGCTAAAATTCTCATAAATATACTTTCTATTTGTATGAATTTTGTATTTTCGACATTCTTATTATACTACAAAATCTAATAAAAGTCAATGCGTAAATAAAATTTCATTTTTCTATTGATTTTTTATAAAATTGTGTTATAATAGTAACGTTGAAAATATGGAGAAGTACTCAAGTGGCCGAAGAGGCGTGACTCGAAATCTCGTAGGACGTTAACAGCGTCGCGTGGGTTCAAATCCCACCTTCTCCGCCAAAAAGAGCAACCGTTAGGTTGCTCCTTTTTATTTTCTTTCGGAAATTTTAAAGGTTTTTTCGACCATAATTATCATAACTGCGATAAAGATAAGGATATAAATAGGAAACAGACAAAATCCTGTGATTTTTGCAATCACACCAAACAAGGGTGGAAAAAATGTTGAGCCCGTGTATGCGCTTGCCATTTGTATGCCGATAATTGCCCCAGAGTTCTCTGCACCAAAATTTGTAGGGGTAGAGTGTATTATGCAGGGATATATTGGAGCGCAACCAAGTCCGAGGACAACAAGACCTATATAGGACATAATAGGCATGGGCAAAAGAAGCATTGAAACGCCGACAATAGCAATCACAGTGCCAACAAAGATCATCTTTCTATCACCGAACCTATCCATAATAAATCCTGCCAAGAATCTTCCCATGGTCATTCCTATAAAGAAACACGAAGCAAAAGCCGCAGCGGTTGGCTCATCTATATTTTTGGCTTCTACAAGATATGTACAAGACCATGCCATAGCAGTACCCTCTGCAGCGCAATAGCAAAAGAATCCAAGCAAAAGATTAGGAACGCCCTTTATTTTTAACGCTTCAAATATACCGACGGACTTAGGTTGAATTTGTGGTTCGTCTTTAACTTTATTTTTCTCATTAACCTTCCATACTGGCAAGGTCAACAGCAAAATTATGGTTATTCCAAACTGGATGAAGGAGATAATTCTGTATCCGTCATTCCAAGACAGATAAGTAAGCGAATAGCTCATTACAAACGGACTTATTATTGTACCAACACCCCAAAAGCAATGCAACCAGCTCATATGCTTTGATGAGTAATGCATTGCTACGTAATTGTTGAGCGCCGCGTCAATAGCACCTGCTCCGAGTCCGTAAGGTATTGCAAAAATCACTATCGTTATGATATTTTTTGAGAATGAAAATCCGAGCAATGCAAGAGCAGTTAAGAAAACGCTAAACGTTGTTACAGTTCTTGTGCCGAATTTTCTTGTCACCCTATCCGAAAGCAAGCTTGATACTATTGTTCCTCCCGATATCAGCATGGATATCAATCCCATTGACGATAATGGCATACCAATATCCAAGTGCATGATGGGCCAGGATGAGCCAAGCAAGGAGTCCGGCAAGCCCAAACTAATAAATGCCAAATAAATAATAATTATAAGTAAAGTGTACATGGTTCTCCATTTTTAAAGCACATCTACCAAAGAAGATGTGCTTTAAATTTATATTCAAAATATTTTTGCGATAACGGGAACGATATCTTTGATCACAACATCCGTGGTATTGATACAGAGATCGTAATTACTCTTATCACTCCACTCATTGCCCGTATAGTAATTATAGTATTTAGCGCGGTCTTTATCAACCTTCAATATTTGCTTCTTCATCTCTTTTTCCGTGAGATGCTTTTGAGAATCTGTATTTCTATCGAAACAACGCTTCATTCTGCTTTCAATATCCGCATAAACAAAAATTCTGAAGGGCTTTAAATCTTTAAGAATAAAGTCTGCACAACGTCCAACTATTACGCAGTTGGATTTTTGAGCAAGCTCCCTTATGATCTCACTTTGAGCAAGATAGATAGATTGCTCCTGCTGAATATAGAAGTTATCTGCAATAAACATACTTTGAGCTATAGTTATGGGATAAAGAGTATGGGACTTTCCTTCAAGCACCTCTTGCACGTATTCTTGAGACATAGAGGTCTTTTTAGCAATAGCGGATATTATTTCCTTATCATAGTATTCAAAACCAAGCTCTTCAGCAAGTCTTCTTCCAAGCTCTCTTCCTCCGCTTCCGAATTCACGTCCAATCGTTATAATAGTATTCATAAAGCCAACCTCCATACCTATTATTTATATTAGTATTATATCACAAAAATTTGATTTGTCAATAAAAAAGGCTCAACCTTTGAGATTGAGCCTTGAATCAAATTAGCAGAATTTTTTCATTACGTCCGTTGTTTCTTCAACAGGCAATGAAGAAGTGATAAGAACGTTTACCTCATTCTTGTGTGCAAGAGCTTCAATCTCAAGCAAAAACTTCTCAAATGCAGGAATATCCTCGTTGCAAATTTTCAAGCAAGAGTCGATAAAGATATCGGTAACGTCATAGTTACTTGCCAAAATACCAGCTACGAATCCAAAGAGAGACTGAGCATCTGCAACCAAATACTCAACGGTATCTATAAGTCTAACCTGGCTGTTAATGTCATAACGCAACTTATTACCCTTTTCTATGCAAACAACACAACCCTTTGTTTCGTTCTGTGCTTTGTTAACCATTTCAATAAGAGTTTTAGTTTTGCCTGTGCCCTTAACGCCAATTATCAATTTCACCATAATAAAATTACCTCCAAGAGTGATCCAGAAGCTTTTAGCTTCTTCTATGTATCAATTATACACTATGTATTTATAAATTGCAAGTATTTTTTTATAAAAAATATTAAAAATT
This sequence comes from Eubacteriales bacterium, assembly GCA_045125655.1. Classification (GTDB taxonomy): domain Bacteria; phylum Bacillota; class Clostridia; order Oscillospirales; family CAG-272; genus RGIG4608. The sequence goes on from JBGVNP010000115.1 coordinate 45,687, forward strand.
AGCTTATTATACATTTCTTTCTTCAAGCTTTTTTCTCAATTCCTCGTAACCGGGCTTGCCAAGCATTGCAAACATATTATTTTTGTATTCTTCAACGCCGGGCTGGTCAAAAGGATTTACACCAAGGAGGTATCCTGACATTGCACAAGCAAGCTCAAAGAAATAGATAAGATATCCCAGACAGTATGCATTTCTCTCTTCAATTTCAATGTGAACATTGGGAACATCACCGTCTATATGAGCAAGCTGAGTAGCACGCATAGCTGTCTGCTTAAGCTCATTTATATCTCTTCCTGCAAGGAAGTTAAGACCGTCAATGTTTTCTTCGTCATAAGGAATTGTGAACGAGCTCTTTGTATCATTAACAGAAAGAACAGTTTCAAAAAGCATTTTCTCGCCCTGCTGAATATACTGACCAAGTGAATGAAGGTCGGTTGAGAAGATGAGGGATGATGGGAATATTCCCTTGCCGTCCTTACCTTCGCTCTCACCGTAAAGTTGCTTCCACCACTCCTGAAGAGTTGTTGTGAAAGGCTCATATCCTACAAGAATCTCAAGGTGTTTACCCTTGCGATAAAGAATGTTTCTTATAGCTGCATATTTATATGCATCATTCTGATAAAGATCGGGGTTTGAATATGCTACTCTCGCAGCATTTGCACCCTCCATAAGAGAATCTATATCCACCCCTGCCACTGCAACGGGAAGAAGTCCAACTGCCGTCAAAACGGAAAATCTACCGCCGATATCATCGGGAATAACAAATGTCTCATATCCCTGCTTAGTTGCAAAGGATTTAAGAGTACCGCGCTCACGGTCGGTAGTAACGTAAATTCTCTTTCTTGCTTCTTCAACGCCGTATTTCTTTTCAAGGAATGCTTTGAGTATTCTGAAGGCAACCGCAGGCTCTGTGGTTGTGCCGGACTTTGAAATAACGTTGATGCAAACGTTTTTATGCTCACAAATCGAGAGAAGCTCATTAAGATAAGCTGCGCTGATATTGCAACCCGCATAATAAATTGAGGGGGTGTTTGCCTTAGCTTCGCTATAGTTTATAGCACTAAGGAATTCGATAATAGCTTTAGTACCAAGATATGAACCGCCAATACCAATTACAATAAAAGCGTCACAATCATTCTGAATTTTTTTAGCTGCTGCCTTGATTCTTGCAAATTCTTCCTTATCATAGTTTTCGGGAAGATCCATCCAACCAAGGAATTTATTTCCTGCTCCTGTTTTTTCTCTAAGCATTTTATCGGCAAGAGATACCATGGGAACCATGCAATCGTATTCGTGTTTTGCAATAAATTTCTTTAAATATTTATCATTTAATCTAAGTGTCATATGCGTTTTTCCTTCCAATTCAAACTAAATGATATTTTACTACTTTTTAAAGAAAAAAGCAAGTATTATTTTACTATTTTATTAGAAATTTTGACAAAATTCTTATAAAAAGCTCAACAAATTCTATTTTGGGGATATTCATCTCCGAAATAATAGCGGATTTACCTATAATTTTATCATTTAAGCGGTACTCAAGGCAACCAATTTCTTCTCCGATATTAATCGGTGCAGTAATAACACTCGGTAAATTTACACTCTCTTTTATATTTTTAGCATCTCCTTTTTTGACAACGCAGGAGAAACCATCGGACTTGATTCTGCAATAATTTTCAACTCCTGAGGTTATCTTTATAGGAGTTAATTCTTTTGAGGGTGATTCATATAATTCAAAATTGGCAAATCCCCAATTCAAGAGATTGGATGCGATTGAATTTCTAACGTCGCTACTTGGAGCCCCCATAACCACGCATATTAGATGCATATTATCTCTTTTTGCAGTCGCGCTCACACAGAACTTAGCTTTTGCTGTCGAGCCCGTTTTAAGGCCTGTAGCACCCTTATAAAAACGAATAAGTCTATTGGTATTGGTTAAGCCAAATTCTCCGTTTCTTATCGTATCCATCCATATGGAGCTATACTGTAATATTTTCTCGTGTTTTATTAATTCTCGGGACATTATTGCAATATCCTTGGCGCTTGTAAGATGACTCACGGTTGTATCATCAAGTCCGTTGGTGTTCTCAAAATGTGTATTCGCCATGCCAAGCTCACGTGCTTTATCATTCATTTTTTGAACAAACAATTCTTCTGATCCGCACACATGCTCTGCAAGTGCTACGGCGGCATCATTAGCTGAAGCAATGACCACACTTTTTATAAGGTCCTCTGCGCTCATTTGCTCGCCTTCCTTGAGGTATATCTGCGAACCTCCCATAGAAGCTGCATATGCACTTGCAGTTATTGTATCACTGTATTTTAAATTCCCACGTTCTATCTCCTCCATTACCAAAAGCAGAGTCATTATTTTGGTGACTGATGCCGGTGGTAATGCTTGATCTCCATTATATTCATAAAGTATTTTTCCTGTACTTGCCTCCATCAAAACGGCGCTTTTACAGTCTAATTTCATATCGTTATTTTCTTCCTTAGCTACTGCGGATATATTAACGCAAAATATCGCAATAAGTACTATCAAAAAAACTGATAAAACCCGTTTAAAAATAAAAAAAGCCATATATTTCACTCCATTTCTTTTTAGTGAATTATATGGCTTTATCTATTATATTATTACTATTCTCCGTCTTTTAATATGCCCTCAATCACAAGGGCTCCGTCAGCAACAGCAGTGATGATCTGGTAAACCTCACGCTCTCTTATATCCCCAACGGCATACAATGATGGGATATTTGTTCTGCAATAATTATCTGTAATAATTTGACCTTGCTTTGTGGTATTAAGCCCCTCAATATCAAATTTCATATTGGCAACTTCACCGATTGCACCGAAAATACCGTCGCACAAAACAGTTTGCTGCTCTCCGTTAAGCATCAAATCAACACCAGTTACAAATGAATCTCCAATTATCTTATTAACTGTTGCATTTAGTAAAAATTCTATATTATTCTTTGAATAAGCTCTTTCAACGAGATAATTAGCCGCCCTAAAGGAATCGCGTCGATGGATCAAATATACCTTTTTAGCAAAAGCTGAGAGATATATTGCCTGACTGAGTGCACTGTCACCGCCGCCCACTACACACACGGTCTTATCTTTGAAGAAAAATCCATCGCATGTCGCGCAATAAGAAACTCCTGCTCCTGCCAATCTTTCCTCACCGTCAACACCGAGATGCTTATGAGAGCGTCCCATAGCGAGGATAAGATATTTGGATTCATATTCTTCTTTTCTTGTTCTAACCTTAAATCCAATATCCGTCTTTTCGACCTCGATAACCGCTTTTTTTACCACGGGTATTTCGTTGTTTTGAACATGTTCCTTAAACTTTTCGTGAAGATCAATGCCACTGATTGAAGAAAAGCCAAGATAATTCTCTACCTCAACCGCTTTGGTTATTTGACATTCGCTTGCGCCCTTGTCAATGATCATAACAGAAAAGCCCGCTCTTTTAGCGTATATTGCAGAGGAAAGCCCTGCAGGGCCTCCACCTATGATAATTATATCCGTCATAAATTCTCCTTTACTTTAGAGTGCTTAATCAATATAGTAGATTATCTCATCAGGATAACAGTATCCAAGCAGACGAGCCATTCTTTCTCTATATTCATCGTCTATTTCGGCTTTGATATAGTACTCCAATTCATCAACTTGAACCTTTTTATTTTCAACAATGGAGCGAAGATAATCATTTTGCTCTTTAATTGCTATATATTCCATCAAGTTATTTGCTGAAATAATCAATGCTACCAGAAAGATAAGCACAACAAAAACACCTAACAAATAGGAAGGAAGTCTTTTGATTTTTTTATTGTCTATTTTTTTGAACAAATCCATTCTAAGACTCCTTTCTAAAACTCAAATATCTTCCTTTTTATTATACCTCTTTTTCATTGATTTTTCAATACTATATGCAAAAAATTTATATATTTTTATACATATATCGATCATAAATTTTATTAAAATTTTTAAAGGTTTAAGCAGGATCTTTGCAACAAATCCAATCAACTTATCAAATACTTTTTTATACAAAATCATTCCAATTATCAATGAGAATAAATAATACCACCTGAATGCACCGTCGCTAAAAAAGTATAGGATCAGTATAAAAAGTAAGGTATATATAAAAACAGATAATACGTCCAATAAAAAGACTATCGGCACACTGATTTTATTGTTTGTCAGTTCATCTATCAAATGCCAAAGGAATCCCAATACAGTTGAAATCACCAATGAAAACAGTACAGTGTTCGCAATGTTTTGAAAAATCCCTTCCATATCATTTAAATATCCTTGAAAGCAACGAGTGCTTTTCACTTTCGTGCACGTCAGCGTATGATATCAATGAGATTTTTCCAACGACCTGAGCTTCACCAGTATCAACATTCAAAGCATTGATATGCAAACCAACTCCCCCGATCGTTAAATCACCACACACTGTTTTTATATTGATTTCTTCTTCGTCAAAATTTATTATCTCCTTTATGCCGTTGATACTTAATTTTTCCCTTGATTGTAGCACTATATCGTGCTTTGCTTTTGCTATAGCATCCTTATTATCCAACATAAAAAAACACCTCCAACAGTTTAATAATAAAAAGTATGTTGGGGGTGTTTATTTTATGATTTAGGTAATGACCTTGTAGAGTGCGCTAGCATCTTCTTTAAGAACGTGCTCCTTAACGTCTAAAACGCAAATTTTAAGAGTTCTGTTGCCAAAGGTTATTTCGATAATATCATTTTCCTTAACGTCATAGGATGCCTTGGCGGGTCTTCCGTTAACCGTAACATGTGCATTATCACAAGCGTCATTTGCGACTGTTCTTCTTTTGATTATTCTGGATACCTTTAAAAATTTATCTAATCTCATACATTCTCCAAATAAATATGGGCGGCAAAACCGCCCATAATTATAATAAAATTAGTTTACTGCGTCCTTAAATGCCTTGCCGGCTGTAAATGTAGGATGCTTGGAAGCAGGAATAACGATCTCCTCGCCTGTCTTGGGATTTCTGCCCTTTCTTTCGCCACGTCCCTTAACCTCGAATGTACCGAAGCCAACGAGCTGAACCTTTTCACCATTCTTAAGAGCTGCTACGATAGAATCTGTAACTGCCTTAACTGCGATCTCCGCATCCTTCTTTGTAAGCTTGCCAGCAGCTGCAACTGCTTCAACCAACTGAACCTTGTTCATAAATAAAATCCTAACCTTTCATAATTTACGTGATTAAATATCACTTCGCTAATATAATATCACAAAACCCTTGATTTTGCAAGGGTTTTTTACAATTTTTTCATATTTTTTTATGTAAATTTAACATAAAAAACAAGCCTTTGTTGTTAATATACAAACAATATGAACAATTTTTGTTCATATTATACCAAGATTACTCTTTAAATTGATTGATAAATTGATTTGTGGTTTTAAATAGGGCTTCTTCGCAATCAATATCCGCCTTAGCGGAGAGAGCGCTAACCTGAAACAAGAGCTGTCCAAGCTGCTCGGAGCTTATATTTTCAGAGTTATCCGACATGACGGAAAGCTTATCCTGAATATCGGATATTAATTCTTTTTTATCAATTTCCTTATATAATCCTGATTTTTTAGATACCTTTGATGCTCTCATTAACGCGGGAGTCATGGGAGGTACACTGTTCAGCTTATCATATAAAGTCTCTCTGCTCTTTTCAACGTTTTTTATAGCTTCCCAATTTGAAAGTACCTCTTCGGAAGTGTTGGCGGAAACGTCTCCAAAGATATGAGGATGACGGTGTACAAGCTTTGCACATACATCATTTGCCACGTCATCAATATCGAATGTGCCCAATTCCTTTTCCATCTGAGTGTGGAAAACTACTTGAAGCAAAACGTCGCCAAGCTCTTCCCTGAGGAGCTTCGTATCGTTATTATCAATTGCTTCAATAACCTCATATGTTTCTTCTATAAAATTTTTTCTTATGCTTTGATGAGTTTGTTCGGTATCCCAAGGGCAGCCGTTTTCTCCTCTTAATATTTCGAGTATTAGACAAAGATCATAGAAATCATATCTTGATTTTGACAGTATTTTTTCAACCTTTTCATTTTTTATCATAACAATTCCTTCCTTTTTATATAAGGTGTAGCTTTCTTAACAGTTTAATAATCTTATCGCCTTTGGGTATCATAAGCAGCTCATCACCATTGATAACCTTTAATTTTAGAATACACAATACGTATGCTATACAAACTATTGCAATTATTGCCAATATATTGAGATTTGACACCCAAATCTCGTTAAATATAAAATAACATCCCATTCCCACGATAATGGATATGAGAGCTGCAATAAACGGTCTGCCAAACAAACCAAACACCCCACTCAATTTGCCCGTACTCTTTAATATAAAATAGAGATTTATCGAAACTATAACTATAGTTGATATGAGCGTACTTATCGGAGCTCCATATATATTTATCTCCTTATTTCCTATTAACAAATACGCGGTGGCAATTTTGACAAGCGTACCAGCAATCATACTAATGATCGGCTTATTCACCTGCTTATATGCCTGTAAAATTGCATTTGTTACAGTTATCATTGCGGATGAAAAAACTGACAAGCCGAGCAACGACAAAAGCGGTGCAACGTATTCTATCTCTGCAGCTTGATTTTTAAAAAGCAAGAATAGAATCGACTTACTAAATACCGATATTCCAAGTCCCGCGGGAAATGCCACAAGAGATGTCATTTTGAACGATAAGCTCACTATATTTTGAGATTTTACTACATCCTTTGACTCAATCGTTGAGGTAAGAAGCGGAACGAGCGGCAATGCTATTGCACTCACGAGCGTTGCGGGAAGATTGTATATCGATACCGCCATAGTGCTATATGATCCGTATATCGAATTTGCATCAATTTGCGTGTAACCAATATCGTTAAGTCGCCCTAAAATCATAGCCATATCAATAATTTTGGTGAGACTTAATATTGTGGAGCTTAACGTTATCGGAATTGCGATACTGAAAATATTTTTTAATATTTTCAGGGTATCGTCCAATCTCGATTCATCAATTGATGCTTGTTTGACTTTATAAAAAATCTTATACAGAATAAGAAACAAAAGCGACAATGCCACGCCCAAGGTAAGCCCAAAAACAGCATAGGATGCAACTATGGGAACGCTATATCCCTGTTTGATTGCAAATATTGCAAATCCAAGTCCCAAAAAGAGCTTGCCCAATGCTTCGATTACCTGTGAAATTGCAGTTGGAAGCATATTCTGATTGCCTTGAAAATATCCGCGCATCGCACTACTTAAACATATTAGGGCAAGTGTAGGCGAAATAGCAAAAATTGAGTATCTTGCGGCATCGTTTCTTATTATTAAAGCCAACTCGTTATCGAACAATGCAAGAACAAGCGTGCCCACAAGACCGATCACGCCCAAAGATACCATTGATATCCTATATATCTTATTAGCGTTTTTAAATCTGTTTTGTGTATTGCTCTCGGAAACAAGAATAGAGATTGCTACGGGAATACCTGTGGTAGCAACAACAAAAAACAATGAGTATATATCGTAAGCCGAGTTAAAATATCCCATCCCCTCAGCACCGAGATATGCCATCATAGGAATCTTATAAAACATTCCTATAACTTTAACTATAAGCGTAGATATGGCGAGAACTGCAACACCCGACAAAAAGCTTTTTCCTTGCTTTTTATTATCAGTTTGATAGGTTGCCATGTTCTCGCCTCCTCTATATTTTAATCAAAATAGTGCTCACACACGTCTGCAAATTCGTATTTAACCTTTTCAATGTCAAGGGTTTTAAACTCTCCGTTGTGATAAAGGATTTCTCCGTCAACCATAGTGAGAAGCACGTTTGAAGAATTAGCACTGTATGAAAGCGTGCAATAAGTATCAAAGCAGGGCTGATTATTAAGTGCATTGAGATCGATCAACACAAGGTCTGCACGGTTGCCCACCTTGATTTTTCCGCAATCGTCTCTTCCCTGCGATTTTGCACCGTTATAGGTTGCCAAATCGAGCATTTGTGAAGCAAGCGTTGCCTCCGCATCTCGATTATATCCCTTATGCAAAATCGATGCAAGCTGATATTCGCGCATAATATCAAGTGTATTATTGGATGCCGCACCGTCAGTTCCAAGGGATACGCATACTCCCTTTTCAAGCATTTTAGGGAGTCTTGCCACACCGCTACCGAGCTTAAGATTGCTCGTTGCATTGTGAGAAACAAATGCTCCGCTCTCAATAAGTATATCCATATCGCTATCCGTAACGTATACACAGTGTGCAAGAGTTGTAGGTGAAGAAAGCACGCCCGTATTCTTGAAATATTCAACTGGAGTCATACCGTGTCTCTTAATGCACTCAAGATGCTCATTTTCGCTTTCAGATGCATGGAGCTGCATTCTTAGTCCGTTAGCTTTAGTATATTCAGCAACCTCGCGAATATACCTTTCCTGATTGGTGTATTCAGCATGAAGGGACATATCCATCTTCAATCTTCCACCATTAGCGTTTTGATATTGATTTATCCATTCGATAGATTCTGCAAATCTCCAGTCACCCTTTATAGTTGCATTATCACCAAAAGAAACGAGAGAACGTGAAAGATTAGCTTTGATACCTGTTTCAACAACCGCTTCAGCAACGGAATTAACAAACATGTACATATCAGAAAAGGATACTATACCGTTCTTAAGCATCTCTGCTATAGCATATTTGGCACCAATATACACATTTTGTGTATTAAGGCGCTCCTCTGCGGGATATATTTTCTCATTTAGCCAACGCGCAAGAGGAAGGTCTTCGCCATATCCTCTAAACATTACCATTGCCGCATGGCAGTGAGAGTTATAGAATCCCGGAATAAGAAGATTGCCGTTGCCATTTACAACTTCATCATATTCAAGCGGTTTGTCCTTGCCTATGTACTTTATTAAAGCTCCGTCTGTAAGAACATATATATGCTCGTCAGCAAATCCGTATTCCTCAGGTATTCTGACGTTTTCAAATAAAATTTTCATTCTTCCTCCTAATTAATGACAAGCATAAAATGCTTTGATCTGCTCAATTGTATCGGCGCAGTTATGATTATCAAGATATTCATAAGGATATTTGGGATTAAAATGTCTTATTATTTTAGTTGACGCAATATTCGCGGGATAGTATTCAACTAGCTTTGTAACAGCTCCTGCGCCCACCGCAAGAATGGAATGCACCTCTTCCATCATATAAATGTTGTAAAGTCCCTCGTGTCCCTCTAATGCAAAGCCAACATTTTCATAATTTCCTACGGTATTCTTTTGTCTATACATATAGTATGGGACATATCCTGCGGCTTGAGCACGTAGCTGTGAGTAATCAACGCATTTACCCGCATCTCCGCCCCTTATCGAATATATATTCTGATTTTGAGCAAGAATATCTGCCGCCTTCTTAACACAGAATGTATGTACTGTAATATTTTCCGGCTCAAGAGCAATTATTTTATCAAAAGTAGATGAAAAATATTTAAAGTTATCTCCGGGCAAGCCAACGATAAGATCAGTATTTATAGATTTAATGCCCGATGCCTTTGCAATTTCAAAAGCTCGGTAAAACTCATCTATGCTATGGCTTCTGCCAATAGATTTTATAACCTGCTCGTTAAGAGATTGTGGATTGACACTGATTCTTGTAACACCGTGCTTCTTCGCTATTTCGAGCTTTTCTGCTGTAATGGTATCCGGTCTTCCTCCCTCAAGTGTAAATTCCTCAAGTGCATTAACGTCAATCCTTTCATCAATGAGGGATAAAAGTCTTTCAAGCTGAGCTTCGGTAAGAATGGTGGGTGTTCCTCCACCTATATAAATAGTTTTTAAATTAAGATTTAACTCCTTCACGGTGTCAAGTATCTGCACAAGCTCATCACAAAGCTTATCAAGATATGCAGGTATCAATGAAAGGAGCTTGGGAGTTGTGTAAGATACAAATGAACAATATGAGCATCTTGACGGGCAAAAAGGAATGGAAATATAGATACTGCAATCTCTTATATCTGGATTGCCTATTATTTTCTGTTCTCTGCGAGCTATGTCCGTTGCAAGCGCTGCTTTTTTGGGAATAACAAAGTAGTCGCTATTCAATATCTTTCTGACCTTTGCTTTGCTATTGTTATTTAAAAGCATCTCCATAGCTACTTTAGAGGGTCTTACACCTGTGAGCATACCCCACGAGGGTCTGTAACCCAAAATTTCGCTTCCTACTGCAAGAACCACGTTACCTGCGGCTATCTTAGCTGTTCTTTGCTTGGTGCGTTCAGGGGAAAATTCCACAGTCTTTTCAGCTGAAACAGTTTTACCCTTAAAGGTCAAGGTCGCAGTGGCATAAGAACCAACGTCAGAATTGGTTACCGAAACCTCCATAACAGGAGTATCTTCAGTAATTATTTGATTTTCAACAAATTTTTCTCCTGGGAAAAATATCATACACAACGTTTGAACGTAAAATGCATTGATATCCCCTTTAACAGTTAATTTCATCTGATTCTCCTATTTTAATTGATTGCTATCCATAACTATCGTCACGGGGCCGTCATTTAAGATGCTTACCTGCATATCGGCGCCAAATTGACCCGTGCCGACATGCTTAAGCTCCGCCCTCATAAGCTCTACAAAGTATTCATAGAGCTGATTGGCATGATCTGGAGAACCCGCGCCGAAATAGTCCGGTCTATTCCCTTTTTTATAATTGGCAAGCAAAGTAAATTGAGAAACTATAAGTGCCTCCCCGTCAATATCCTTAACGGAAAGGTTCATTTTTCCGTTCTCATCGCAGAAGATTCTAAGCTTTGATATTTTAGCGGAAAGCAGCTCGGCATCTATTTTGGTATCATCCTTAGCAACACCAAGCAAGATCATAAGTCCGTGTGAGCATTCTCCGTTTATACGACCGTCTATACTTACACTTGCATTTTGAACTCTTTGAATAACAGCAATCATAATAAAATCCTTTTAGTTTTGAAATCCTCGGGAAACGTCATAAATTCCCGGAATGTTTGAAAGTCTTGAAACGATGGAATGATAGTGATCAGTATTTTTACATCCAATCTTCAAAGATACAAGTGATCCCGTTGAGGTTGTTTGCACGTTTATCTGCAAAATATCAACTCTCATATCGGCAAGGGCTCCCGAAATATCGGCAAGCATACCGATTCTATCATCAACTCGCATTTGAAGATTTGCTTCAAACAAGCTTCTCTTTTCGTTTGAATCCTCATCCCAGCTTGCACTAACCCAGCGATCCTTATATTCAGGATTATTTTTACCGCTTATCACGTTAGGGCAATCGCATTTGTGAATGGATATACCAAATCCCTTGGTAATAAAGCCGATGACTGAATCACCTGGCAAAGGATTACAGCATTTAGCAAATTTAACACTACATCCGCTCTCTCCATCAACGATAATTCCGCTATTGGAGCGAATTTTTCGTGGCTTAGCCGTTACCATATTTTCCTCGGTAACAACTGGCGCCGGCTCGGCAGGAGCAACTATTTTTGCAATCTCATCAATAATCTTGTTTTTAACCTTGGAAAGCTGAATTCCTCCATAGCCGATAGTGTTATAAAGATCTTCGGCAGTAGAAAATCCGTTTCTGACAGCTACGTTCTCAACCGCCTCAGTTCTCGTGGCTTCGTTTACGACATATCCCGCCTTCTTTATCTCGCCTTCAATCATTGAGCGTCCGAGAACTATATTATCGGCTCTCTTTTCCTTCTTGAACCATTGTCTTATTCTGTTTCGCGCACCGCTTGTGGTAACTATCTTTAACCAGTCACGGCTTGGTCCCTTAGAGGCGGACGAGGTGAGTATCTCGACGATCTCACCGTTTTGAAGAACGCGGTCAATGGGCACTATCATACCGTTTATTTTTGCACCTATCATTTTGTGTCCTACGGCGCTGTGTATTGAATAGGCAAAGTCTATTGCCGTCGCTCCTTGAGGAAGAGCCACGACGTCACCATTAGGGGTGAATACAAAGGTTTCGTCGTGGAAGATATCAATCTTCAGTGCTTGCATAAACTCTTCGGGATCGCGCATTTCATCCTCTGTTTCAAGGAGCTTTGAGATCCATTCAAGCTTTTTATCGATTTCTTCCTTAGAGCGCTCGCCCGATTTATATTTCCAGTGCGCTGCCACACCGTATTCAGCTATATGGTGCATCTCCCACGTTCTAATCTGCACCTCAAAAGGAATTCCGTATTTTCCAATAACCGTTGTATGAAGTGAACGGTACATATTAGGCTTGGGAGTGGAAATATAGTCCTTAAATCTACCCGGAACGGAATTAAACATCTCGTGGATAAGTCCAAGAGCAGTATAACAGTCAAGCTCGGTATCTACGATTATACGCAAAGCGTAAAAGTCGAAGATCTCATCAAAGCTCTTGTTTTGATTATACATCTTCTTGTATATACTATATACGGTTTTAATTCTTCCCTCAAGGGTAAATTTTATATTGTTCTCTCTTAGCTTATTATCAACCAAAAGTCGAACGTCCTCAATGAAATGAAGACTTTGTCCGTACTTTTTTTCGATGTTATCGCGAACCTCATTGTATCCAATCGGATCGATATATTTTAAACCAAGATTCTCAAGCTCCTGCTTGATTTTCTGCATACCGAGACGGTGAGCCAAGGGAGCATAGACCTGCATTGTTTCAAGGGCAGTTATTCTTCTCTTGTGATCGGGCTTTGCATCGAGTGTTCTCATATTGTGAAGACGGTCGCAAAGCTTGATAAAGATTACTCTTACATCCTTTGACATTGCGAGAAGCATCTTTCTAAGTGTTTCAATATGTGCTTCCTCTTTATCCTCAACCTTGAGAGTTACGATTTTAGTAAGACCGTCAACGAGCATCGCAACATCTTGACCAAAAAGCTTTTCTATTTCCTTAAGATTTGTCTTTTCCGAGCAATCTTCAACTGTATCGTGAAGAAGAGCTGCGCAAATAGAATCCGTATCAAGCTCAAGTCCTGCAACTATTTCAGCAACAGCGATGGGGTGCGATATATATGCATCTCCGCTGGCTCTGAATTGTCCCTCGTGTAAAACACGCGCATATTCATATGCCTGCTCAATCTTTTCTATATCATATTTCTTGCCCGTTGCTTTAAGCATCGTGACAAGCTTTTCTATACCAACTTGTGTAGTGGACATAAAAACTCCGTTAATTTTTAATGCATTGATTTTTTATTTTTTTAAGTATTGATGATTTTTCAATATTCGTCTTTTCAGAATTGAAATAGATATCATATCTGTAAATTCGCGGACTGATCTCTTCAACAGTGCAAATTTTTAATTCATTGAGAATCTCAAGTATAAGCTTTAATTTTGCAAGACGAATATTTGCATCCTTGATAGCCGAAATCTTTTTGAACATTTCAACCTCAGTCATCATATCGTTACCCGTTCTGAATTCGCGTCTTAAAAGTGTATATACGACGGCAAAATCCTCTCTCGTTGGAATAAGATTATCGGATTCAAGATATTTTTCGCCCTTACGAACAGCAGAATACAAAAGATTTTCATTTTCAAAATATGCGAGATATTCATCCGAATGTCTTATATCTTGAAGAATCAACTGAACGCTTTCAACACCGTTAAACTTATTCACATCCAAGGAAAAAAGAAGGTCTACCATATCGCCCTCGTTTATCCTAAGATTAAAATAAGATTTATGGAAGATAATAGCGCTGACTGTTTTTCCATTATGCTCAAAAACGAATTTTGTATGATTTCCGCTTCCAATGAGATATGCTCGCATAACCTTTACGCCGCGCATAATAAAGTTAGGAGTGGGATTGGCATTTCCAAACGGCTCAAGAATGGAAAGTTCCTTAGCAAGATTAAGCGTAATATCTTCAAATGAAAGTTCTCTATCCGCTTCTATGGTGTAATAAAGATCTTCCTCAGAAAGTACACTTTCTGCATATTTGTTTATCTTATCTCTAAAAGCAGGTATATCCTTTCTTCTTATACTGAGACCTGCTGCAAGCTCGTGTCCTCCAAATTTAACAAGTGTATCCTTGGAATAAGCAAGCGCTTCAACAAGATTGAATCCCTTGATGCTCCTACCAGAACCCTTTCCGATGTCAAGTCCGCTTGCCTCTCCCTCGGATGCTCCGTCAAAGGAGATAAGTATTGAAGGCAAACCGTATTTGTCAGTAACCTTTGAGGATACGATACCTACAACCCCTTGCATCCATTCATCATCCTCAACTACGATCACCTTTTGACTTGAAACGTCAAGGTGCTTTTCTATTTTTTGATAAGCTTCTTCAGCTATCTTATTTTCTTCTTTCTGTCTTTGATAATTTATTTCACAAAGCTCAATGGCGAGCTCTGCTGCCTGATTAACGTCATCGGAGAGCAAAAGCTCGACCGCACGTGTTGCAGAGCTTATTCGTCCTGCGGCATTGATCCTTGGAGCTATCGTAAATCCGATGTAGGTTGAATTTATCTTTCTCGGTCTTGATTGCTTTGAATTATCAATTGCAGGTCTTACGTTAGGATTTGAGCCGAGAGCCGCCGTTTCCATAAGAGCTAGCAAACCCAAACGAGGACTCTTTTCCAAAATCGACAAACCAAGTTTTACTATCATTCTGTTTTCGTCGACTATGGGCATAACGTCTGCTATAGTACCTATAGCCACAAGATCTGCAAAACGATAATAGATTGATTTTACTGCATCAATCTCATTATCCTTGCCAAAAACATAGAGGATTTCATAAGCACAAATAACCTTGAAAATTACTCCAACACCCGCAAGCTGCTTGAATGGATATTCACAGTCATCTCTATGAGGATTGACCACAGCCACCGCATCAGGAATCTGCTCCTGACATTCGTGATGGTCTGTAACCACAATGTCTATTCCCAGCGCTCTCGCGTATTCAACCTCATTTATGGCGGTAATACCCGTGTCAACCGTAATAATAAGCGACACACCATAAGTGGACAAAAGCTTGATTGCATCGTTGGACAAGCCATATCCTTCACCAACTCTGTTGGGTATATAGTAACTCACCTGCGCCCCGAGATTTTTAAGGTACAAATAAAGAGTGGTTACCGACGTAACTCCGTCAACGTCATAATCTCCGTATATGACTATCCGCTCACCGTTATCTATCGCATCTTTTATTCTTGAAGCTGCCTTTTCAACGTCCTTCAAAATAAGAGGCGAATACATAAGGATATCCTCAAAATTCAAAAACGATTTAACATCTTGATTAGTTTTGTATCCCCTGTTATAAAGGAGCGACGCGCAAATTTCGGATATTCCATTATTTTTGGCAATATCGCTTACTATCTTTTTGTTTTCTTCGTTTTCGATAAATTTAGATGACCAAACGGTCTTTCTTGTGCTCATAAGCGCCCCTCCTTTCATAAGCATTAGGGTCTATATTTTTTCATAATTTCAAGAGCTACCTTGATACCGTCAATCGCGGAGCTCATAATTCCGCCCGCATATCCTGCTCCCTCGCCGCAAGGATATATGCGCGGATCGGAGAGTGATGCAAGCTGATCGTTTCTCATAATTCTGATAGGGGCAGAGGTTCTTGTTTCGATTCCCGTAACAACGGCATCTTCAACCGCAAAGCCCTTTATTTTTTTATCAAACGAAACAAATCCCTCTTTAAGACGGGTTGCTACGTAATCGGGTAATATTTCATTAATATCCGTCACTGTGGTGCCGTTAGCATACGTTGGCAATATTCTCGACGGGTCGTGCTTAGCTTCTCCCTTCAAAAAATCACCCATAAGTTGAATCGGTGCAAAATAATTGCTACCGCCTGCAATATATGCTCTTTTTTCAAGATTCTCTTGAAATTCTATTGCTCCCACGGGAGTATTCCCATAGTCGCTTGTAAAAATTGAAACGTTAACGGCACAGTTGGAATTTTTGCCGTCGCGTGCAAATTTGCTCATTCCATTAACACAAACGCCACATTCTTGAGAGGTAGCAGGAACGACCTCACCGCCCGGACACATACAAAAGGTATACACACCTCTTTGCTTTGTCGTGTCGGAAAGGTTATATTCACCTGCACCAAGCTTTTCGTGTCCTGCAAATTTGCCATAAAGTGCGTTATCAATGTCATTCTTAAGATGTTCAACTCTGACACCCACTGAATACGGCTTGGGCTCAACAACAAATCCCTTTGAAAGAAGCATTCTGTAAGTATCTCTTGCACTATGACCAAGTGCTAAAACAAGGCTTTGAGTATTGAAATCGCCCTTTGTTGTATTTATTTTGATAGAATCGGAGAGCTGTGTCAAATCATCCATTCGACATCTATAAACAACCTCTCCGCCAAGTTCTTCTATTCTTGCAAGAATATTGTCAACAACCTTAGTAAGAACGTCAGTACCTATGTGGGGTTTGGCTTTTGTAAGTATTTCCTTGGGAGCTCCAAAATCAACGAACCTCGAAAGCACGTATGAGCATCTGCTATCGTTTATTCTTGTTGTGAGCTTTCCATCGGAAAAAGTACCTGCTCCGCCCGCACCGAATTGTACGTTTGAATCGGTATCTAAAACGCCTGTTTTTACAAATCGATCGAGTGCCAATGTTCTATCGGTAACATTATCTCCCCTATCAATTATTATTGGGCAATACCCATTCTCGGCAAGAAGCAGTGCACAAAACATACCCGCAGGTCCCATTCCGACAACAATCGGCTTGGAGGTCATCTGCTCAGTTCCGTATTTCACACCAATCGCGTCATCTTCAAGGATCTTTATATCTTTATTGGGAGTGATTTCAATATTCTCATCACATACTGCCAATACGCTATACACAAGGATGATACAGTTCTTATTACGAGCGTCAATCGATTTTCTGTATATCGAATAAGTAAATCGATTATGCTTGAGCGCACATTTGGATATTACTTTCTTTGCTCGCTCTAAAGCAACTGATTCGTTTTCATCAAGTGTAAGCTTGATGTTGTTAATTAACAATTTAGTCATTTGGTACAGTTTGCGTATTGATCAGCTTTAACACTACTTCTTTACTATGAGTATGGTAATTATCGGTCTTTTTTATAGAAAACAAAGTATCTACATCATACTCATTAAAAGCATTACGGTCTATTTCAATTTCAATTACCGAGTGGCTGTCAAGGTAGGACTGCTTGCCGTAAAACACTAATGTGATCGGCTCATAAACTATTTGTTCCTCATCGGAGCCACCAACCAGTACAAACTCTACCGCTCTTGTTCTTTCCACCATTGGATCTGCCGCATAGTGAGCAATGCACCAAAAAATAAATGCTGCAAGTAAACAACCGAGAATAATTAAAAAGTTTACTGTTCGTGACTTTTTAGGAGCGTATTCCTCATTGCCGGTCGAAGATTCATTTTCATTAATTTCTAACATTTCCTGATTGTCTTTCATTTCGTAGCGCCCTCCTTATTCTCAGATTTGCGGATGTTACCCTTTTTTATTCTTGGAGTTTTTTCCTCTTTTTCGGGTGTAAGGATATTAGAAAGCTCTTTCTTGAGAGATTTGTAGCTATAATTTTGCTTTAGCTCTCCGTCACAAGCAATAGAGATTCTTCCCGTTTCCTCGGATACTATGATTGCCACGGCATCACTAACCTCGGTGATTCCGATAGCAGCTCTGTGTCGAGTTCCAATATTATCATCAAGCTCATCATTAGTTGATAAGGGCAAGAAGCATCCTGCGGAGTATATTCTGTAGTTTCTAAGAATAACCGCACCGTCGTGAAGAGGAGCTTTATTATAGAACAAATTCTTAAGCAACTGTGAACTTAGCTGTGCATTAATAAACGTTCCTGTTTTTATATGCTCACCAAGTTTAGTTTCGCGTTCGATAACGATGAGCGCACCGGTCTTCTCAAGTGAAAGGTCGCAAACAGTTTTAGTAATTGTTGCAATTGAATTGGAAACGTATGAGAAGCTCTTATTATCGTTTGAAATATGCTTGATGTTTGAAATCGGTGCATTACCGATCTTTTCAAGAGCAGAACGAAGCTCCGGCTGGAACATTATAATGATCGCTATGATACCCGCTTGATAGAAGGTTTCAAAAAACATCATTACCGCCTTCATTTCAAAGAACCAGCTAAGCACCATCACAAGCACAAGAATAACAAGCCCGAGCGCAAGACGCGCCGCACGTTTATTTAATATAAACTTAAACAAAAAATAGAAAATAACGGCTAAGATGGCTATATCAAATACGTCATTCAGCTCAATGTGTTCAAGTCTATGGATTATGTGTAACTGAACAAAATCCACAATATTATTGAAAAAAGTTGAAAGTTGTTCAAAAAAGGTTAAATTTTGTTCCATATTCCGCTCCTTTATGTAGTAAAAATTATATAGTTTCCCATTCTCTATATAGTATAACATATATATTTAGAAAATACAAACATTTTTTAACAAAAAAATCAAAAAATTTCAAAAAAATATCCGCGAGCTTTGCATTCTCGCGGATATTTTAAAAACATTATATTTTAGAATCAATCGTCACAATTTTCCCAGTTATGATATACGTTCATAACATCATCGTGATCCTCAAGATTTTCAATGAGAAGATTCATGTATTTGATGTCATCGGGATTATCAAGAGTTACATAATTGGAAGCGATCTTGTCTTTTTCACAAGACTCAATTTCATATCCCGCTGCAACGAGTGCGTCATTTACTGCATAGAGATCGTCGGGTTCTGTATAGATTTCAAACACGTCACCGTCACTTGAAAAATCAGAAGCTCCTGCCTCAAGAGCACATTCCATAAGAGCGTCCTCATCAGTTACGTTTTCCTTGAGAATTATAATAACACCCTGATCACTGAAAAGATAGCTAACGCAACCTGTTTGACCGAGATTTCCCTTAAATTTCGAGAAATAAGAACGAACGTCGCCTGCAGTTCTGTTTCTGTTGTCGGTAGACGCCTCCACAATTACTGCAATTCCAGCAGGACCGTAGCCCTCATATACGATCTCCTCGTATATTGTATTGGTTTCACCAAGAGCTTTCTTGATAGTACGCTCTATATTATCGTTAGGAACATTGTTTGATTTTGCTTTTTGGATAAGGTCACGAAGCTTTGCGTTTACGGTGGGGTCGCCGCCACCTGCTTTCACGGCAATTGTGATTTCCTTACCGATCTTTGTAAATATTTTTGCCTTTTGGGCATCGGTTTTTTCTTTTTTGTGTTTGATATTGTTCCATTTACTATGTCCGGACATAAATTTATTACCTCACTTTTATTTGCGTGTTTTTGATTAAATCTTAGGAGTTTTCTTAAGGCAAATGAGCTCGAAGGCATTGCCGAGTACATAATTTGTTGCCTTTGTTAATGCAAGTCTTGTATTCAAAACGTCTTTTTCTTCTGCGGAAAGGATGTGGCAGTTATGATAGAAACGGTTGAATGCTGTTGCAACGTCGAGGATATATCTTGTTACGATTGAAGGTTCATAAGCTTCAAGCGCCTCAAGTACTTTTTCGGGGAATCTTGCAAGAGTTTTAACAAGCTCTCTTTCTTCATTAGCCGTAAACACAAGATTTTCGAAATTATCCATATCGCCTGCCTTTTCAAGAAGTGAGCAGGTTCTTGCATAGGTGTACTGAACGTAAGGACCTGTATTTCCATCAAAAGAAAGAGCATCCTCGAGAACGAAATTGATATCTCTAATTCTATTGCTTGAGAGATAGTAGAATACTATAGCGCCAACGCCGACTGCCTCTGCAACCTTGTCCTTATTTTCGAGGTTGGGATTCTTTTCTTCCATAATTTCGGCAACCTTTTCAATTGCCTGAGCAAAAAGGTCCTTAAGAAGAATAACGTTACCTGTTCTTGTTGCAAGCTTTGCACCGTTAATGCTTACAGTTCCGTAAGGCACATGAACGAGCTTATCGTGCCAATCGTACTGCATAAGCTCAACCACCTTGAACCACTGTGCGAAGTGTAAGCTCTGACCTGCGCTGGTTACATAGATCGCCTTATCAAAATCATAAGTTTGTTTTCTGTAAACAGCTGCTGCAATATCACGTGTGGGATAAAGAGTTGATCCGTCGCGCTTAAGTATTAAGCAAGGAGGCATATTGTATTCCTCAAGATCAACGATGGATGCACCGTCATCAATCTTGAGAAGTCCCATATCGCGAAGCTTTTGCACCTGTGCGGGCATTTTATCAGTATAAAAGCTCTCGCCTTTATAGCTATCAAACTCAATTCCAAGCTGAGAATACGTCTTTTTATATTCGGCGATACTGATTTCAATAAACCATTTCCAAAGGGCAATATCCTCTTCATCACCAAGCTCAAGCTTATGGAATTCAGCTCTGGCTTCATCATTAAGTGCAGGATCTTCCTCAGCTGCTTGGTGGAATTTAACGTAAAGCTCAACGAGCTTGTCTATTCCGCCCTCATTAATAGCATCACGATCGCCCCATTTTTTAAAAGCAACTATCATTTTACCAAACTGTGTTCCCCAGTCGCCAAGATAGTTGATGCCAACGCAATCGTATCCTACAAATTCGTGGAGCTTTTTAAGAGAATGTCCTATAACGGTTGTTCCAAGATGTCCAATATGGAAGGGCTTTGCAACGTTGGGAGATGAATAGTCCAAAACGACCGTCTTGCCCTCACCAAAGGTAGCGGAGCCATATTTTTCTTTATTAGCAAGAATATCACCTGCAACAACCTCTGCAAGATACGAATCGCTTATTGCAAGGTTTAAATATCCGTTTACAGCTTCCACTTTGCTAAGGAGATCGCTTTCAAGAGAAGAAGCAATTATCTGTGCTATCTGCACGGGAGAACGGCGAAGCGCCTTTGAAAGCTTAAAGCAAGGAAGCGCAAGATCACCCATAGTAGTGTCGGGAGGATATTCAAGCATTGTGGCAAGCTCTTCGGCATTAATATTTACGTCCGCAAAATTTGCCTTAAGAGCTTCCAATATTTTTTCAGATATAGTAAGTTTAAATTTTTGCATAGGTCTGCCTTTCTAAAGATATGTATTCATTAGTTAACTTCGGACATCATAACCTTTATTCTTGCACCGATATTTTGTGCAAGCTCAGGATTATGAGTCACAACGAAAATAGTATCGTCACCCGCTACACAACCAAGTATTTCATCGGATTTAATGTTGTCTATACCGGTTGCTACTGCCTGTGCCATACCTGCATGGGTTTTGATTACGATGATATTCATAGCACAGTTTACAGAGATAATGAGGTGAGTCAATGAAGCGTTGAGTTTGTTGATATCGCTCATACTCATGGTGCTTGGGAAGGCATAATAATAGCCGTGCACACCGTCTGATATTTTGGTAAGCTTCAAATCCTTGATATCTCTTGACATTGTTGCCTGGGTGGCAGAAAAACCATTCTCTTTAAGTCTTCTAATAAGCTCATCTTGGGTATCAATCTTGTAATTTTCAACTAATTCCCTGATTTTTTCTTGGCGTTCTTTTTTCATTTTTCTTCTCCTAAACGATAAAAAATTAGTAATTGTTTTTCATTTTTTGGTTCAGTATATCATAAAACGAGCAATCCTTGATTCTTACAAGCTTAACTGTAAGATCGGACTTGGACACTGTAAAATATTCATCTCTGTAAATATCACAGTTCGTTTTTCCGTCAAGTGTTAAAACAAGAAGCTTTTCGCGAACGGAAACATTTTTGATAGTAAGTTTAGTTTCATCCGAAAATATCAACTGTCTTGCTATAAATGAATGGGGACAAATCGGTGTAACGAGTGTACATTTAACCTTGGGATCAGCTATTGATCCTCCTGCACTCATTGCATAGGCGGTAGAGCCGGTTGGCGTAGAAATAATCAAACCGTCAGACCGATATGTTGTAATCAAGCTATCCTCGGCATAAAGTTCAAGATTGATGATCTTTGAAACTCCACCGTTTGAAATGACTGCATCATTAAGAGCATAAGAGGTATATTTAGAATGTCCTTCCTTATCAAACACCTCTACATTCATCATGCTTCGCTCGTCAATAGTATAATCTCCGTCAATAATCTTTGAAAGAGATGCAAGCTCATCCATCTCAATTTCTGCCATATAACCAAGATGACCGAGATTTATTCCAAGTATTGGCTTTCCTCGCTTTGCCATTCGTTTTGCACAGTCAAGTATCGTGCCGTCCCCACCAAGGGCAATTACAAGGTCGGCTTCATCATATAGCTTTTCAATCGGTAAGAAGTAAATGTTTCCTCTATAATTTTTCATTGCAAGAACTCTTTCCTTGCTATACTGAGAAACAAGTATCTTACAACCGAATTTCAAAAGATAATTGGTAACCTTAAGGGCTGCATTTGCCTTATCAGAAATATTAAAATTGGTAACTATAGCTATTTTTTTCATAATTTTTCCTTCCGATTCTGCGGCACGCGAGTATTTCCGGTTACGTGGATCGCAGAACAAGTAATTTTTAGATTTATGATTTTATAATTCTTAATATTTTGTTGTCGGGAATAAGATTAATTGGACTTTCATTTTTCTGCATCAAAATTAGAAATTCAACATTTCCACTGCCGCCCTCTATGGGTGAACGAATAATATCAATACAAGAAAATCCGCATATTGTACCGCTATCGATAACTCTGTTTATTGCCTGAAGGTGATATGCGCTCTTTTTCACAATTCCGTGAGAGTTTAGAGCGTTTTTACCGCATTCAAATTGGGGCTTTATAAGAGATACGAAATATCCTCCATCCTTCAAGATCTGATAAACGGACCTATGTATGAATGTCTGTGAAATAAACGAAACGTCCATAACTGCAATATCGAACAATATTGGAAAATCGTCCGAGGACATATACCTCGCATTAAATTTTTCTATGGATACAACTTTTTCATCATCTACCAGCTTGGAATCAAGCTGACTGTGCCCTGAGTCAACGGCATAAACCAAATTTGCGCCACGCTGAAGCAAGCAGTCTGTAAAGCCACCGGTTGATGCGCCTATATCTATGCAATCGAGCCCCTCGACCGATATGGCAAATTCATCAAGTGCTACAGTGAGCTTTTCGCCTCCGCGGCTTACAAATCGGGATTGATTAACAATTTCAACGGTATGCTCTCCATCATTTATTTCAAATGCGGGCTTGGAAACTATTTTGCCGTCCAATTTAACTCCACCACCTTGGATCAAAACCTTAGCATTCTGGCGGCTTTTAACATATCCGTTTTCAAATAAGTAAACGTCTAATCTCATATCAATATTCTCTTGCAGTTAAATAATGAGCTAATTCTTCAAGTATTCCGTTGTCAAAGGATCTAACGGAAGATATTGCTTCATCGGTAAGTCGATATGCCTCATTCATAGCTTGATCAACACTCATAAAATTCACAAACGAATTGTTTTCAAGCTTTCCCTCCTTGCTATCCAAAACATCGTCAATTATCTGAAATGCAAGACCTAATTTTTCGGAATATGAAATCAAGGAGTCATATTCCTTGCAAGAAGAATCAATATTTGCAGACAAGCATCCGAGTATCGCAGATGCACGGATAAGACATCCTGTTTTCAAGTTGTGCAGATTTATAAGATCATCAACTGTCTTGATAGCTTCGGGAGTAAGTGTATCGACAGCTTGTCCAGCAAGCATCCCTGCATCTCCAGATGCGAGAGCAAGAGCTTTTATTGCTTTCAAATTAATTTCAGCCGAGGAATAAGGATTATTGGAGATAACGGAGAATGCTTTTATCTCCATTGAATCACCAGCAAGTAAAGCTGCGGTTTCACCGAACGCTTTATGGAGAGATGGCTTTCCTCTGCGCATATCGTCATTATCCATACACGGCATATCGTCGTGAATAAGGGATGAAGCGTGTATCATTTCTATTGCACAGGCATAATTCTGCGCGGTTCTCTCATCTCCACCGAAAAGGCGGCATATCTCCATAACAAGAAACGCGCGTATTCTCTTTCCGCCGTCAAGCAAACCATATCTTTGGTATTCAGTAAGCAATCCATGGGTAGCACTGTCAAAAGAATAGATCTCACTTAAAGCGTCATTTATAGCGACTGCATTATCTGCAAGACGCTTTTTTATATTTTCATACATTTTCAGAAAAATCCTTTTCAATCAACTCGCCATTGCCGTCCGAAACAAGCATTTTTATCTTGTTTTCAGCATTATCGAGCTCTGTATTGCAAAATCTTACGAGGGCAATTCCCTCCTCATATAATTTCAAGGATTCATCAAGAGATGAATTTCCCTTTTCCAAAAGTTTAACTATTTCATCAAGTCTTTGTGTAGCAGATTCAAAGGTCATTTTATCTTTTTTGTTCATTTTTGAACCTCCGATTTAATAATCTCTTGTACGGTTGCTTTGATCTTACCGTCGCGAAGAGAAATATCTATTGTTGTGTCTTTGGATATCATATCAACAGAGCTCATGGCAGTTCCGTCGTTACTTTGCACAATCGCATATCCTCGTGACAAGGTATTAAGCGGACTGATAACGTTCAATTTTGATGATAAAAGTCCGAATTCATATTTTTTAGCCAATAAAATATTTTTAGCACAAGCATCCAATTTATCTGACACAAGTGAGATTTTCATTTTGTATTCATCCAAAAGTGATTCGCGTGATGCAAGCACTCTTGAGCTTGATAAACGGTTTATGCTTTCCCTCATTCCCGAAATTTTGGTGAGCAAAAGATTGTGCATACTGATTGAAGAATTATTCAAAGAGTATCTAACACTCGCCGCATCGGGCACTGCAAGCTCTGCGGCTGCGGAGGGTGTGGGTGCTCTAAGATCGGCAACAAAATCGCAAATAGTAAAATCACTTTCGTGACCAACTGCCGAAATGATCGGTATTTGAGAATTGGCAACCGCATAGGCAAGCTCAACACTGTTGAATGCCCACAGATCCTCCATGGATCCGCCGCCTCTTCCTATAATTATCACGTCACACGATTTAGTTGCATTAAAATATTCAACACCCGATATCAAGGTTTTATACGCCGTATCTCCTTGCACAAGCGCAGGATAAAGAACGATCTTAGCCAATGGAAATCTGCGACTGATTACGTTTATCATATCGTGAATTGCAGCACCCGTGGGTGAAGTCACTATTCCAACGGTTGTGGGTATTCTTGGTATCGGCTGCTTGCGTGATTGATCAAAAAGTCCTTCCTTAGCAAGTCGCTCCTTGATCTGCTCATAGGCGAGATACAAGGCACCAACACCGTCCGGCTGTATATCTTCGGCATAAAGCTGATATTGACCTGAGGGGGTATATAAGGATATTTTTCCGTAAATAATAACGTTCATTCCCTCTTTGAGTGCAAATTTGAGCCTTTGAGCGCTTGAACGGAACATCACTGATTTGAGCACACTTGTTTCATCCTTCAAGGTAAAATAGATGTGACCCGATCGGTGGATTGTGAGATTGGATATCTCACCCCTGACTATCATCATAGCAAGAAGGTCGTCTGAATTTAGCAAATTTCTGATATATTCGTTAACTTGAGTTACACTTAAAATCATTTTTGATTTATCCATTTGCGACCTCCTTTTTGGTTTTATTTATTTGCTCTTTGAGCAAGCAAAGCAATTCCCGCCGCATTATCCGCAGAAAATTCGGGAGTTGCAAAATAGGTGTTTTCAAAAGAAGAGAGTGTTTTTTGGAGATATTTGTTACTCATAACTCCGCCCGCATAAAGTATTGGAATGTTGGAATATTTCTCTCTGATATTTTCGGTCAATTTAGAGAGTGTTTTTCCAACGAAGTCAAGCACAAATGCAGAAACAAGTGACTTATCGTTTGTTGATTCAAACAGCTTTCGTGCCATATTTTCAAGTCCGGAAAGGTTACATTTTCCATTCCTTACGGAAATTTTGGCAGTTGGCAATTTGCCGTTAAACTCGTTAGCAAGTAATTCAAGTTCTTTTCCGCAAGGGAATTTAAGGCCCATCATAACCCCTGCTCTATCTATTGCCTGACCCGCGCTTATGTCATCAGTTTCAGCAATAATATCAATTTCAAATCCATCACCGTTTGGATGCACGTACACGGCCTCAGTTGTACCACCCGACACGTGAAAAGCAACGAAATCTCCTTTGAGGAGCTTGTCCGCCTCACCACTAGAATACAGAGCTGCCATTATATGCCCCGATTGATGAGAAAATTCATACACAGGAGCATTATGAGTTGCAGCGATAGCATAAGCTACTGCTTTGCCCGATAAAAAGCAAGGCATATATGAGCCCTCTGCATCTCTTGGAGTTACCGAAACGCCAACACCAAGAAGCTCCGCACCATCAAGATAGGATTTAAGTTTTTCGGAAAGTAGAGGTATATTCTTAACATGTGCAAAGACTGCGTCACTCTGTCTGAGCCCGCGCTCTCCTTCTTTAACATCAAGAAGCTTTTTTATATTGGCTACCACCCTTCCTTCTTCGTTGCAAAGAGCGAAGGACGTGGTATAATTACTCGTATCTATACCGAGAAAATATTTATTCTTCATTTTTTGCTTCAAGAGTGTTTTTGATGTTATTAAGAACACCGTTTGTAAATGCTCTTGACTTGGGATCGTCAAACTTTTTAACAATCTCAAGCGCCTCGTTTATAGAAACTGTGCTTGGAATATCCTCGCAATAAAGCATTTCATAAACGCAAAGTCTTATTGCTGATCTTGTAGCCACAGAAAGTCTCGAAACCTTCCAACCGTCCGACGCCTTTATTATCAATTCATCAATCTCCTCTAAATGAGCAAGCACGCCAAAATATGTGTTTTTTACGTACTTTTCCTTTATGGGATCAATATCTCGATTTTCTGTTGAGAGAGCAAATATGGACTCTGCACTCTCCTCAAGACGAAATTCTCTTTCAAAAAGCAATTCAAAGGTAGCTTCTCTTTGTTCTTTTCTTGTCATAATAGAAATCCTTCACTAAATTTGAATATTTAACTAAATAATTATAATACAAACATTGAAAAAAGTCAATAAAAAAAGTAATTTTTATGCAAAAAATAATGAATATTTTGCAAGTTTATACAATTTTTGTTATTTCACCATATAAATTTAGAAAAATTACGACAAAACTATTGAAAATAATTAAAAAATATTATATAATGTACCTGTACAATTTT
>JBGVNP010000116.1:0-1634 GCA_045125655.1 Eubacteriales bacterium
GTCTTCGGGTCGATGGTAGGCATAATCTCCAACAATGTGTAGCCATATAGTTTCGACTCCACAATGCCTTTAATTATCTTGTCGAACTGCGAGCCCTGAATCTTCTGGGTATTATGCACATCCTTGATGTACTTTCCCTTCTCGTTCACACGAGCAAGCATATACCTATCACCGAGAATCTGGCTCTCCAAAGTCTCGATTACGGAGCGAATATGTGCATCCTGCTGAAGGCAGGCATCATAGAGGTCGATAAGTTTGGAACGGTCATCGAGAATGTAGCCCGATTCGATATCTCCACGCACCGAACGATAGCGGTTATTTCGCTCTATTTCTCGCACATATTCCTGTATGGTTTTCTTCGATGTTCGGAAGATGCTCGATAGCAATTCTCCGTTAAAAGTGTTGTCCGAAGTTGTCATTTTCACTCTTTTTTGAAAGAGTAGAGAAAATTTTTTGAGAAAGTTTTTGCCCTTTCAAAAATATATAGCAAGACCTCTTTTTACTCCCTAATATACAACTACTAAAAGGCCTTAAAAATATATAGACTTTTGAGGTGCAAAAATGGCGTAACACCTTAACAATCAATGAAAAATAAGCGGTTGAAAACTGCAATAAAACGCTCTTTTATTACTATCTTTACACCCCGCAAGGATAGAAAATGTCCTCAAAGAGATATTATTAAATGCAAATGGAGAAATAAAATGAAAGTGAAAAAAGTTCCTTGTCGAATGATTCGTTTCAGGGAATTTCCCGAACTCCTATTTGGAGCATCACCGGATGACGGACCGGTCTATTTTGATGCCACGCACTTCATACGAAGCAAAGGCGATGAGCGTAGGCACAATGTACAAGAGTTTCGTATAGCCTTCCATCATTGGATTACGGCACTCTCCGACATGTACAGTATAGACAAAGAGGATCTTGTCATATGTGATGAGACTTCGGGGCATCTGTTAATTGATGAATGTCTGGCCCTATTGTTTGTCGTCTACATCGACCCTGCATTCGGAGCGTATATGTTGGAGCGTGTATCCGAACTGCTCATAGACGGTTTTACGGTTTCAGACAGTTGGCTGGTTATGGCTGCCGGTAATAGATTTACATTTGAGGAATTGACAAAAAATCTAAAATCAAATGAGACGTAGCAAATTCAAACGACCAAAGATGGTGCTTATCTTCAACGGAGCACAGGTTCTTATCGCCGTTACACGCTCGCTTCATAGTGCCGCCGAACTGACCAAAGGAAACCTGCAATCGATTTCCTTTTGTTGCACAGGCAGGTATGTTTACAGTGGCGGTTTCTACTTTCGACATCTGCACGACGATGTAGAGATTGAGATGTCTGACCTAGGAACACTGCTACTGCAAGAGTATGATGAACTATGTGGCGAAAAGAGAGTCTACTACTCCGTGCGTGAGATGGCACACAAACGCGCTCGCAATGAGGCGAAACAAGAGAAATCAGAAAACCAGAATCAAAAACAGAAGAAAAAATGAGAGAAAACAGAACAGTCCCGTTTCGAGACACAAGCATCAAGGTGTCCAGGAACTATTATGGGCACCAGTACATCTGCATGTCGGATGTGTGCGAGATTATCAAGCAACGTGAAATTTTGAAGGATGGGGCAATCCTC
>JBGVNP010000117.1:0-1967 GCA_045125655.1 Eubacteriales bacterium
TTCGAACCCCCGGTACCTCGCAGTACAACGGTTTTCAAGACCGCCGCAATCGACCACTCTGCCATCTCTCCAAACCTCTTTTTCAAGAGTGCTTGTTTTCAAAAGCGATGCAAAGGTACGACTATTTTTTGAATCTGCAAGCGTTTGACCGATTTTTTTTCATTTAAAGCTTTTTTTCATCTGAAAACAACTCCTCACACTCTTTAAAGAATCTTCAATATTTCGTATTTATATAATCATTATCTTTGTTTTAAGAAAATACGGCTGAACTTTCAAACACGAAAGACGTTACTATTATAAGATTAAACGATTCAAAAACTAAAAAATGATGACTATGGATAGAAAAAAAATGACCATGAATGCAGAGAAGATTATGGGAGTGATGAAAGCTGGATACAGATATACACTCTCCAAATTGCAGGAAATAACCGCATTTGGTACGACCGAATTGTGTATGGCGATTTTGGTGTTGATCCGCGATGAGCGCGTCAAGCAGTTCCAATGTGAAGAAGGAGTTTGCTATGTATTGAGTAAAGCATAAAGTAAAAGGGGAGTCCGTTGGGGCTCCCCTTTCCTTTTTATTTCGTCTTTTTAATGGCATTCAGCACGGAAAGACTCCAATAATTCTTTAAGCCAATGCCCAAAGCCTTGCCGGAGTTGGTCCATTGCTCAATGATTTCTCGAGTCTTGGTATTGAAGACTACGAACTGATAAGTAGCCCGGTCTTCTGCTTTGTTCATGAACAAGCATACCATGACGATACCATACTTTTCCTCTTGCGAAAGAATGGGAAGCTTTTTTACAGCCTCGGCTATTTCTGCTTCCGTTGGCATATAATTATTGTCCGTCGTGATGATTTGATCCGGATTGATTTTCTTGTTAACCTCGTTCACCGCTTGCAGGGAAACCACTTCTACTGGAATACCCAAACGCTTACCGATGTCGAAAGTCTTCGATTTGGAGATGAAGAGTTCGTTGATATCCGCATAGGTGATCCAATATTGGTATCCGCTATCTTTTCCACCATATACTTTGGCTAAGGAGTAATCGATACCGAAGTTGACGATGGATTTCACATCCGAGAGATTGAACTTGTTCTGTGCATTTCCGGCGAGGCAGCACATACCTACCAATAAGGTGAGTAAAAGTTTTTTCATATGCTTTATTTTTAATTTGGTTTAGTCAAAAGTAGGTATTTTTCAGCACATATTTGCACGATTAACATAAATAAACTAATTTTGCAGCCT
Organism: Eubacteriales bacterium; assembly: GCA_045125655.1. Lineage (GTDB taxonomy): Bacteria > Bacillota > Clostridia > Oscillospirales > CAG-272 > RGIG4608. Next base: position 1,248 of record JBGVNP010000117.1, read on the forward strand.
ATTTGGTCAAAAGGATGCAGAAGAGTAGATACATATTCATTCCCTTGATGCTGTTGACTTTGTTCTTGGCATATCAGGCAAGCATAACGATGTTTGCCCATGTCCACTATATCAATGGCGTGATGATTGTCCACTCTCACCCTTCTGCCGATAGTGAACATACCCATACTCAAAGTCAGATTCTTACGTTGGCTCAAGTGTCCGAATGGGCAGGTACCGAACCTGTCTTCGTCACCTTGGGAGAAGTTTCGCTTTCTGTCTTTGATACACTCGAATGTGAACGTGTGTCCAGAACTTTGTCGGACATCCATTCACATTGCATCTCTTTGCGTGCCCCGCCTTTTTATTGCTGATACATCGAGAAACAAAAAAGCAATAAAAAACCATTTAAAAAACATTCATGAAAAAAAATATAATGTGGCTTGTGTTCATGGTGATGGGCGCATTGCTCAACGTGTATGCCGGTGAGAACAATCCGGTTAAGCATGGTAATACCATTCGTGGTCACGTCATTGAGAAATATTCAGAAGAACACTTGCCGTATGCGGCTATTTTGATTGTAGAAACCGGCGCTGGTGCCGTATCGGATGAAAGCGGACATTTCCGTTTCAAGAATGTGCCGGAAGGTACTTATACCTTGCGTGTCCAGTTGCTGGGCTATGCTACCCAGGAAAAGAAGGTGACGGTCAGTAAGGAATATACCACCGATGTACATATCGC
>JBGVNP010000118.1:0-1639 GCA_045125655.1 Eubacteriales bacterium
TGGCGGAGAGAGAGGGCACAGAGAAACCTTACTCCAAGCCGCAAGGCTTGGAATCAGGTTCGAATCCCTGCAGCATTCTTTTATGTCAGAGGCACTTGCCTCCTTTTTTGTTATGGCGGAGAGAGAGGGATTCGTTCTTGAATTTTTCAAAGCATTTCAGATTAGATCATAGGTTATGCTTTGAAAAATTCTTCGGTCACCGTTCTGAAACAACACACCGTGTTGTTTTGTTCACTGCGTTCGAATCCCTGTTTATATTCTCGCAAAAAACAAGAAGCACCCTCCAAAGAGGATGCTTCTCATTTTTTGGCGGAGAGAGAGGGATTCGAACCCTCGTGTGCTTGCGCACAAACTGATTTCGAGTCCGTTCGGTAACTTGGAAGTTATCGAACAATACTATCCCAAACTCGCCGTATTTCAGTAGTTGATCTACAACCATAAAAATCGTCCGCTGCGTTGAGTTCTCTCCTTGAATTTTGGAGAGAAGGTCAAACACGATGGCGTTATTATAGCACAAAAACGCCCGAAAATCAAGGGGTTTTGAGAAAATAATACCATTGTTAATATAAATTTTTGAATAAAGTAGTCTAATTGGAACTTGACGGAATTATCTCCCTTTTGTTGATAACTGCCCGTCAAAATAAGAGCAATTCGAACTCACCAAAAACGGGCAAAAAAATATGCTTTTTGGAGAGAACTTGGAGAGAAAAAGGGGCAAAAATACCTCCTCGGAGAGAACTTTGGAGAGAACAGCGGGGAGAAAAAATCCCTAAAAAACACAAGCGTTTGACACGACTTGGCTATGCCGTTGACCGAATATTTTTATATGAGGTGTAGCTATGGATAAGCAAACAATCGAATACTTAAAGACCACTTATCCCGATGTGATAACGAAGGATCAATTCTATCGGATTTGCCATATCAGCAAGAAAACCGCATCCTATCTTCTCGACAACGGACTCGTGCCTTGCACCAACTCCGGCAAGCAAACTCGCAAGTACAAAATCCGTCTTGACGATGTAATCGCGTTCTTGGATGCGCGTGAAAATAACCCCTTCGCTTTCAAAGCTCCCGATAACTATTACGGTCGCGGAGCGTATAACCCCCACGCCCTCAACATAGAGCGTTTGATGAAGAATAAAAAAATGCTCCGCGCTTTCTTGAATAATAGGATTGCAAGCTACGACGATGTAATCCCTCCCTCCAAGGCGGCAGAGATTACGGGTTACACGTTAAAGAGCGTTTTAAGTTGGTGTGAGAAAGGCAAACTCAAATCCTTCAATATTTTCAATCGTGTTAAAATCCCGAAAGAATATCTCGTGGATTTCTTGGTGAGCGACGAAGGACTTTTGATAGCCAAAAAATCGAAAAAGCACATCGACCTCTTACTCGATGCTCTACATTATATAAATATGATGTGCGCTCCCAAGAAAGATGCTTAATACATACGGCAAGAATAGCCGACCTTTGCAGAAAGGTCGGCTATTCTGCTCGATATATTGGAATTTGTCACAATCTGTTTTATATCTGCACTGTTTTAGTCGCTATCGTTTCTCTAAAGACTTTATCATGTTCGACAAAAATCAATGTAGGCGAAAACTCTTTTATTAGCTGCTCAATTTGCATACGGGAATACACA
>JBGVNP010000119.1:0-27688 GCA_045125655.1 Eubacteriales bacterium
AATTTACGCGAAATCAGCTCAAACCAAAAACGCACAAACCGCACGGCGTCTGGGCGAAGCCGCTTTAAAAAGGTTTTTGCCTACTTTTTCCTCAAAAAAGTAGGAGCCCAAGCGGCTTGAGCGGTTCGTAGTAAACTAACTTCCCGACAAATCAAAATTTGAAGCACAGTTTGAGTTTATACAAACAAAAAGCACTCGATTAATCGAGTGCTTTTTCATATTTTTTATATAGCTCGTCAATAAAGCTTTGCTTTGCTTCGGGTGTGTTTTTTAAGGGGAACTCAATTTCCATTTCGTCATACTTTTCAAGGCAGAGCTTGCGGAAGGGAAGGAGCTCGATTTTTTGAATACAGCTATATCTGCTTCTCAAATCAAATATCCGAGCTACGTCTTTATCGCTATCGTTGACGTTTGGAATTACCACGTATCTTACCCACGTGGGTTTTTTTATTTTATCAAGATAGGAAAGAAATTCCTCTGCCTGTCTCATTTCCATTTTAGTATGATTGAAATAATCTTCCTTATTTGTATACTTAAAATCAAGAAGAACGAGGTCGGTATATTTAAGCAGCTCCTTGACGGCATCGTTCAGTACGTAACCACTTGTATCGAGTGCCGTATGGATACCTTCGCTTTTAAGCTCCTTGAATAATTCCGTGAGAAATTTTGCCTGCATCAGTGGCTCTCCGCCCGAAACGGTGATTCCGCCGTCTTTGCCGTAATACGCTTTAAAGCGAAGCACCTTTTTTACAAGCTCGCCCACGCTCTTTTCCTCGCCACCACTAAAATCCCAAGTATCAGGATTATGACAGCAGATGCATCTGAGGGGACATCCCTGCATAAATATTACAGAGCGAACTCCGGGGCCGTCCACCGTTCCAAGCGATTGAAACGAGTGGACTCTGCCTGTGATTTTATTACATTGATTCATGGAATGTTCTTGAGATAACCTCTCTCTGCTGTTCCTTGGAAAGACGAGTGAAGTTTACTGCATATCCTGAAACGCGGATGGTGAGGTTGGGATATTTATCGGGATTTTCGTAAGCGTCCATAAGTGTTTCGCGATTGAGAACGTTTACGTTGAGGTGGTGAGCGTTATGACCGAAATAACCGTCGAGAATGCTTGTGAGGTTTTCAATTCTTGACTGCTCGTCCTTTCCGAGTGCATCGGGAATGATTGAGAAAGTGTTGGAAATACCGTCCATAGCGTCGCCGTAGGGCATTTTGGAAACGGAGTTGAGGGATGCGAGCGCACCGTTCTTTTCTCTGTTGTGCATGGGGTTTGCGCCGGGAGCAAATGCTTCGCCCGCCTTTCTGCCGTCAGGAGTTGCACCCGTCTTTTTGCCGTAAACAACATTTGATGTGATGGTGAGAACGGAGAGGGTGTGGGTTGCATTTCTATAGGTGGGAGTCTTGCGAAGCTCATTCATCATTCTTCTAATTATCTTCTGACCGATCTCATCAACGCGGTCGTCATCGTTTCCATATTTGGGGAAGTCACCTTCTACCTCAAAGTCAACGATAAGTCCTTCTTCGTTTTTGATGGGCTTAACCTTCGCATATTTTATAGCGGAAAGGGAGTCAACGATTACGGAAAAACCTGCGATGCCGAATGCCATAAGGCGCTCAACATCAGTATCGTGAAGTGCAAGCTGGAGCTTTTCGTAGGAATATCTGTCGTGGCTATAGTGAATGATATTCATCGTTTTTACATATGCCTCACAGAGCCAAGCAAGATATGATTTGAATCTGTCATAAACCTTATCATAGTTAAGGTAGTAATCATCCATAACCTCCATCTGAGGACCGACGCGAGTGCCGAACATATTATCAACACCGCCGTTGATGGCAAGGAGCAAAAGCTTTGCAAGGTTTGTTCTTGCACCGAAGAACTGCATCTGCTTGCCGACCTTCATAGCACTTACGCAGCACGCGATGGCATAGTCATCACCGAAGATGGGGCGCATAAGATCATCGTTTTCGTACTGAATGGAGTCTGTGTCGATTGAAACCTTTGCGCAAAATCTCTTAAAGGGAGTGGGAAGCGCCTCACTCCAAAGCACCGTAAGGTTTGGCTCTGGCGCGGGACCGAGGTTATAGAGTGTATTGAGTATTCTATATGACGTCTTTGTTACGAGTGTCTTATGAGTTTCACCCATACCGCCCACACATTCGGTGATCCACATCGGGTCACCGCCAAAGAGCTCGTTGTATTCGGGAGTTCTCAGATGGCGCGCCATTCTGAGCTTGATAACGAGGTCGTCGATAAGCTCCTGTGCCTCTTCCTCTGTAAGCACACCGTTTGCGATGTCCTTTTCAATATAAATATCAAAGAACGTTCCGCATCTGCCGAAGCTCATTGCGGCGCCGTTTTGCTCCTTGTTTGCGCCAAGGTAGCCAAAATACGTCCACTGAATTGCCTCGCGAGCGTTTGAAGCGGGCTTGGAAATGTCAAAGCCGTAGCTTGCAGCCATCTTTTTGAGATCTTCAAGCGCCTTTATCTGGTCATTGAGCTCCTCCAAAAGACGCATATTGTCAACGTCCATTGCTTGTTTGCCATAGAACTTTTTATCTGCTTTTTTGTATTCGATAAGAACGTCAACTCCGTAGAGCGCAATTCTCCTATAGTCACCGATGATTCTTCCTCTGCCGTATGCATCGGGCAAACCTGTGAGGAGCGCGCAGTGGCGAAGGGCCTTGATCTCGTCGGTGTAGATGCTGAAGACACCGTCGTTATGAGTCTTTGTATATCTAAATTCTTCTTCGATCTCTTTTGACACCTCGTAGCCGTATGCCTTACAAGCGCTTCTTGCCATTCTCATACCGCCGAAAGGATTGACTGCACGTCGAAGCGGAGCATCGGTCTGGAGTCCAACGATCACGTCGGTATCTTTGTCAAGATATCCAGGTGCGTGAGAGGTGAGAGTTGTGGTTTTACTTACGTCTATATCGAGTACGCCGCCCTTTGCCATCTCCTCTTTAAGAAGAGCATTGAGTTTTGCCATAGAATTCTTTGTTCTCTCGGTCGCGCCGCAAAGAAATTTCGGCTCATCGAGGAAGGGGGTGTAGTTTTTCTTAATAAAGTTTCGAACATTGATTTCGCGCTTCCAAGTTTCACCAAGGAAACCGTCCCATTGTTTAAAATCCATAGTCTATACCTCCATTTTTGTTTTATATATTTTAAATTTGTAGTTAAACATAGTGTGTCCTACTATATTATAATGCACATACAGATATTTGTCAATAATAAACAAAGATTTTTCAAATAAAAATAATGGAAGAAGAAGAAAAAATAGGCGAAATAGTTATTTTTTTAACAAAATATGCATTTTTATGAACATTTAAGGGTGAAAAATGCCGAAAAATTGGCATTTTTCTTTCGTCAAAATGCACAAATACAATCTTGCTAAATGAGTAGAAAAAGGAAGAAAAAAAGGATAAAATATTGATAAATTATTGACAATCTATCCAAAAAGGGATATAATTGTTATGAACAAGTTCATAAAAAGAAAGGAGTGAATACCAATGCCAAAGATAATTGAAAATCTTAGGAGTCGCCTTATTGACGAGGCAAAGCATCAGATTGAACAAAATGGATATGACAGTGTTACCATAAGGAGTATCGCGCGAGAATGTGGTATAGGACTTGGAACGTTTTATAACTATTTTAAATCAAAGGATATGCTTATTGCCACGTTTCTGCTTGAGGATTGGCAGATCAGAATAGCTAATATTTCAGAAAAGTACATTGATGAAAGAGATCCTATAGTAGTAGTTAAAGCACTTTATAACGAGGTGAATGATTTTATCAGATCTTATTACAATATTTTTACATCACCCGCGGCTATAAAGGCCTTCAACACATCGGGTCAGGGATACCACAAGTTCGTAAGGGAACAAGTGGCAATCCCTATAGCTAATTCCTGCGCCTTAGCAGGACTTGACAATCCCGAATTTCTCGCGCTCTTCGTTGCAGAATCCGTTGTTACTTGGACGGTAGCTAAAAAGGACTACGACGAAATTGCAGCGATAGTCAAAAAACTGTTTATTAAATAAAAAAACATAAAAGGAGAAAAATCAAAATGAGCAGCTTTGAAAATCTTCGCATAGTGGATAACTTTTATCAGACGTCTTTGTTTTTCCCTATGCCCACGGTAATCATTTCAACCCTTTGTGAGGATGGCACAACAACGCTCGGTCCTTACTCACTCGTTCAGCCCTATTATGTTGCAGGTAAGGGATACTATGCAATGCTTCTCTCTTGCCGCAACTCTTCCAACACAGCGCAGAACATTCTCCGCAACGGAAAATGCGCGCTCAACTTTATTGACGACAAGCCAAAGACCTTTAAAGAAGCAGTTAAGCTTTCTTGGCCCGGCGACAAGCCCTCGGACAAGATGCCAAAGTGCAACTTTAAGCTCGAAAAGAGTATGGTTGAGGAGCTTGATCCCTCCGATAAGCGCCCCATGGTGCTTACGGATGCTATCCAGGTAATTGAATGTACTTGGGTGCGCGAGCTTGACGGCGCAGACAAGGATCTCCCAGGCGAGCTTAATGGTTATGAAGGTCCTTACCACGATTTCAACGGTATTACAAGTAAATTCGGCGCGCATTTCATTCTTAAGATCGACAAGATCCTTATGAAGAAGAAATACAGCGATGCCATCATCAGAGGCGTTAAGGCAAGCGATTTCCCCGCACTTCCCGTTGACTACGGATACCGCGATTCCAAGAATTTCTGGTTCCACAGAAAGACAAGAATGAGAGCTGAGCTTCTTCAGGTTCGCAAGGCGTCTCTTGAATCCGTTAGATATGCGGCTGACCGCGCAGATGACGTTGTTAAATTTACCGATGATGCTCTTGAAACAATTCTCGGTGTTCCGCGTGTATTCCTTTCAGTAGTTCTTAAGGGATGCGTTGACTGGGCAAAGGAGAATAACGTTACTCTTGTTACTGCAGAGCATATGAAGATAATTAACGATAAACGCGCTAAAGAAAAGAATAAAAAATAAAAATAAGTAAAAACAAATCAATAAAATCAATTACAAGGAGAAACAATTATGAAAATTGTACTTGCAGGCGCATTCGGTAATCTTGGCGCTGAAATACTTAAATGTCTTGTTGCTGACGGTCACGAGATCGTTGCGGCTGACCTTAAAGAAACCGCAGTTGAGGGATGCGAGGGTAAATATTCCTTCGTTGCTATTGATGCTACAAATCCTGAAACACTTAAGGGACTTTGCGACGGTGCTGACGTTGTAATCACAACTATGGGACTTACAGGCGCATCAACACGCTTTACCTCTTACGACATCGACTACAAGGGTAATATGAACCTTTATGAAGAATGCAAGAGAGCTGGCGTTAAGAAGTTCAACTATATCTCCGTTATTTCCTGCGACGAGCCCGGTGCTGAAGAGGTGCCCATGCTCCACGCGAAATATCTTGTAGAGGAAGAGATCAAGAAGCAGCCCATGGAATACGTTATCTACCGTCCCACAGGATATTTCTACGATATTGCAAAGGTATTCAAGCCCTATGTCGACAAGGGTGAGATGCAGCTCCTCAAGGGTTACGGACACGTTAAAGCTAACGTTGTTGACTGCCCTGACTTCGCTCGCTTTATCGTTGACCATATGAATGATACAAACGTTACATACAACGTTGGCGGTAAGGAAACTTACTCCTATGAGGAAATGGCTGCAATGTGCTTTGACGCTGCAGGCAAGCCACTCAAGATCAAATGGGCTCCCAAGTGGCTTTTCGGTATTCTTGCTAACCTTCCCAAGATCAAGAAGGCAGGTAAGCACGATATCATCCTCTTCTCAAAGTGGACACTCTCTCACGACCTTGTTGGTGACACCGAGACTGGTGATAAGAGCTTTAAGAAATACATTTATAGCTATTTCGGTAACAAATAATTCTTGATAAATTGGGATTTATAGGGGAGTTTAAAAAGTTAGTTTAAGAAAAGAGGATGCCACTTTTTGGGAAAAGTGGCGCAAAAACCTTTTGATCAGCTTCGCGCAATAGCCATATAGTTTGTGCTGATTTGGCAAGACTCCGCGCAAATTGTGTTGTGTGATACTTTGTATCCCACAACACATAACGTTTTTCTCGGCATTTTAACAGGCGCCTCGAAAAACTGTAATTTGCTACTTCAACTAGCTATTTTCTTTGTTAGCACAGACTTTATTATATGGAACATAGTAAGTAAATTTTAGAAAATTGCTCCGTAGGAGTGATTTTCGTAGTACGGATAAATAAATGTCCGTCGAATACTTGTATTCGTAAGGGCATTTGTTTGTTCGTACCGATAATTCGTTTGCGAATTATCGAAAATTTACGTAAAATCTGCTCAAACCAAAAACGCACAAACCGCACGGCGTCTGGGCGAAGCCGCTTTAAAAAGGTTTTTGCCTACTTTTTCCTCAAAAAAGTAGGAGCCCAAGCGGCTTGAGCGGTTCGTAGTAAACTAACTCCGCGACAAATCAAAATTTGAAGTTACAAACTAAAAACAAAAATAATAAAAATTAAGGAGAAAAATTATGTGGAACTGGGCACATCTTGGCATATTCTTTGCCCTCAGTCTTCTTGTTTGCCTTTGCGGCTTTAAGAAGTACGTTTACTTTATGTCTATCGGCTACGGCTTCTCCGTTGCTATCATCGGTGTTGCTATGGCTGTTATGAGTCTTATGGGTATTTATCCCATGTCTATTGCGAATTTCATTCAGTTCGCGCTCTTCTTTATCTACGGTTTCCGTCTTAGCGGATTCCTTCTTATCCGTGAAATCAAGAACGCGGCATACCGCAAAACACTTGCAGAAGCTACGGGCAAAGAGGTTCCGATTTTTGTTAAGTTCTTTATGTGGGTATTTATGGGCGTTCTCTACGTTGCACAGACAAGTGGCGTTGCATTCCGTCTTTTCAACAAGGCAGACAACTCCGTTTGCCAGTGGATCGGTATCGCTATCTCCGCATTCGGTATCATTCTTGAGGCAGTTGCAGACAAGCAGAAGTCCGAACAGAAGGCAAAACGCCCCGACATGGTAGCAACAGAGCAGCTTTACAAGATCGTTCGTTGCCCCAACTATTTCGGCGAGATCCTTTTCTGGACGGGTGTTACTGTTTCTGCTCTTGATTGCCTTGTTGACATTGGTCAGTGGATCACAGTTATTATTGCATACGTTTGCATCGTATTTATTATGTTCAACGGCGCTCAGCGTCTTGAAAAGCGTCAGATGGCGCGCTACGGCGAAAACAAGGAATACAATGATTATGCGGATAAGACACCCATTATCATTCCTTTCCTTCCCGTATATCACCTCAACAAGAAATAATACATAGGAGAAAATAATATGCACGACTTTTCAGTTGGAATGGCTCTTTTTGACTATATTCCCGTTGCATTTTTTGCATTTGGCGCGTTGATTCTCATCAGCGATCTTTATAACAAAATGAGCAAAATTGTGTTTGCAATTTTCTCGGCGGGTGTTATGAACGTTATGCTTGCGGGATTCTTCAAGGCAACTTGGAAATTGCTCGTGGCGTGTGGTATCGGCGGATTTGACAAGCTTGACGCGATGTTTTTCCCCATGCAGACGCTCGGATTCCTCTTTGCGGGAATCGCGATCATCCTTATGCTCGTTCAAAAGAAGAATGCACATCTTGCAATGGAGCCATTGACTCTCATCTGCATTATAGGTATGGTGGGCGGTCTTGGATGCCTTGACGCAGGTCTTTGCGTTCTTTCTAAAAAGCTTAAGAAGCCCGCGCTTATCGCAATTTTTGCGATCTCTTTTGTTTGCTGTCTTGGAATGGGATATCTTTCCTCTAAGGATTTTACTGATGCATCTATGAACTGGATCGCTGAATTTGTAAATTTTGCAGGTCAGGGACTTTTCGCACTCGGAGTTTGGATGCTTCACAAGGCAGGTCTTAAGGAGCTTGAGCTTTAATATAAGGGTAATGGCTATGACCGATAAGATTTTAGATTTGATTAAAAAGAACCACGCTCTTACACCCAAGAGCGTGGGAGATTTCAAGACCTTTAAGGCAAAGGGAATGAGCTTCGTTTGCGAGGCGTACCATGCCGAAGGTCTTGGACATGTTTCCGTTATGAGAGCGAAGGGCTTCTTCGGTCTTATGAAAATGGATACGCTTGTTGTCGCACCTGTGAATAAGGACCTCCCACTTCTTTCCTATGACCGCATTTATGCGATGGGAAATGACACACTCATTGTTGAGCTTTACGACACTATGGGTGAAAAGAAGGTGGATCTCGGCTGTATTTCAGCCGTAAAAGAGAGATTTGCCCATCTTCCCGAGCGTTTTGCGGAGGGGGAGGAGCCGTCACATTGGTATGATGACATTCGTTTGCCCGAAACCACCTCGAAAAAGGGGAAAAAGGGCGATACGGCAAATTTTGATTCCTATACGCTTGAATACGTTTCAGCTTATCTTTCACTTGAAGGCGATGCTTGTGATGCGGCTGAAAAGATTGCGCGCACAGAGGTTTATGCCTCGGGACTGATCTCCCAGGGTGGACCCGCAACCGACGTTTTCAAACAGGAATTTGGTGAAGAAAAGACGGGCGAAATCATTCGCCGCGTGCTTTTTGGGACTAAATAAAACAAAGGCCCACTCCTTTAGGAGTGGGTCTTCTTTTGGGGCTAGTTTCTCAAAGAAAAAGTGGATAAAAGATAAGCGGTCGCTATAGATTGTGGCACTATCTTTAAATACCAAGACTTTTTAGCCGCTTTTCTTTGACGAAATAAGCGCCACGAGAACCCCAAAAACTCGACTTCGCTCGTTTCGGGGAACCCTGCTCGAAAAGCTAACAAAAGAAACGCTGAATGCGCTCTCGACGGCAACCCCCAAAGCTCCGTTTCACTCGCTTCGGGGAACCCCTACGCCGCGCGGATGCCACTGCTCGTGGAGAGCCACTTTTGAAAAAGTGGACAAAACAACCGTTTGGTCTGTGCTAACAACGTGTGCGACAAATCAGAATTTAAATTTATACGAAAAGGGCGGGGAAAACCCCGCCCTTTGAGATTGCCAAAATATTTTAAAAGGATCGACCGACCGTTCACATCGGTCAAAAAACACTATATCAAAAAATCAAAATGAATTTAAGTATAAATATTGCGATTAGTTCTTGAAGTATCTGTTATAAAGTCCTTCAAATGCTTTGCCGTGACGAGCTTCGTCGCGAGCCATTTCATGTACTGTGTCGTGGATAGCGTCGAGGTTAAGCTCTTTTGCTCTCTTGGCGAGGTCGAACTTACCCTGTGTTGCGCCGTGCTCAGCGTCGATTCTAAGCTCAAGGTTTCTCTTTGTAGAATCTGTTACCATCTCACCAAGGAGTTCTGCAAACTTGGAAGCGTGCTCTGCCTCTTCCCAAGCTGCCTTTTCCCAGTAAAGACCGATTTCGGGATATCCTTCTCTATGAGCAACTCTTGCCATTGCAAGATACATACCAACCTCTGTGCATTCGCCTTCAAAATTGTAACGAAGACCTGCAATAATATCTTCGGGAGCGCCCTGAGCAACACCGAGAACGTGCTCTGCAGCCCAAACTCTCTCTTCGTCCTTCACTTCGTTGAACTTGGAAGCGGGAACTCTACAAACGGGGCACTTTTCGGGAGCAGAATCTCCCTCGTGAACGTAACCACAAACTGAACATACAAACTTTGCCATAATAAATAATCTCCTTTAAATTATAAAATAATGTTTCAAAATTTTTTTAAGCAAGACACGCCTTGCATTTTCCGTAAAAAATAGTTTTTTCGTCATCCACCTTGAATTCTTCTTTATCAAGAACCTCAAGCGGAATTTGGGGAGTGATAAAAACGTCAATAATTTTGCTGCATTTTTTGCAGACGAAATGACAATGAGGCTCGGTGTCACCGTCATAATGCACCTTGTTGTCGCCTGTGTAGATGGGGGTTATATCACCCTGCATCGCGAGAAAGGCAAGATTGCGATAGACCGTTCCAAGACTGAGATGGGGATTGTCAGCGTGAAGACTGTCATAGACCATATCTGCAGTTGGATGCGTTTTGACACTTTTTACCGCCTCGAGAACCAATTCTCTTTGGTGGGAGTATCTCATTCTTTTATTTCCTTTCTAAAGACTCATAAATAGTAATGATTACTATTACTGATACAATTATAGCATATTTTTTGTATTTGTCAATAGCTTTTTTGAAAAAAATTAAAGATTTTTATGAAAAAATTTTTCCTAAGATTTTTGTTTGTTGAGTTTATGTTTATGCGAGCTTTATATTAAACTCCTTTTTAAGTGTATCAGCCAGTTTTTTGACGGGTAAGCCGACCACGTTGAAATAATCTCCCTCGATGCCGTTTATCCAAAGTGATGCATATCCTTGAATAGCGTATGCCCCCGCTTTGTCGTATGCCTCGTCGGTGTAGAGGTATTTTTCGACGTCCTCTTCGTCAACCGTATCAAAATACACAGTGGTGCTTTCGCTTGTGACAACGGTTTTGTTCTTTGAAATGAGAGCAATTCCGCTTATTACGAAGTGGGGCTTGCCCGAAAAGGCAAGTATCATTCGTTTTGCATCTTCGCGGCTTGTGGGCTTGCCCATTATCTCACCGTCAGCCGATACCACTACGGTGTCAGAGGAGAGAATGACCTTATCACTATCAAATTTATTTTCTTTTTCAAGCAGAGCACGAACGGCATCTCCCTTGCGGAACGCGATCTCTTCGACGTATTTTTTGCCGTCGCGCTCGCTTGTGTGCTCGTCCGTATCGCAGGTTATTATTTCGAATTTTACACCGAGATTTTCAAGTATCTCTTTTCTTCTCGGTGATTTGGATGCTAAAATTAAGTTCATAGTTTTTTTCTTCCTTATTATATAAATTGGGATTTATCGGTGAGTATAAAAAGTTAGTTTAAGAAAAGAGGATGCCACTTTTTGGGAAAAGTGGCGCAAAAACCTTTTAATCAGCTTCGCGCAATAGCCATATAGTTTGTGCTGATTTAGCAAGACTCCGCGCAAATCGTGTTGTGTGATACTTTGTATCCCACAACACATAACGATTTTCTCGCATTTTAACAGGCGCTTCGAAAATCTGTGATTTGCTACTTTAACTAGCTTTTTGTTGTTAGCACAGACTTTATTATATGGCACATAGTAAGTAAATTTTAGAAAATTACTCCGTAGGAGTGATTTTCATAGTACGGATAAATAAATGTCCGTCGAATACTTGTATTCGTAAGGGCATTTGTTTGTTCGTACCGATAATTCAATGTTGAATTATCGAAAATTTACGCGAAATCAGCTCAAGCCCAAGCGCACAAACTAAACGGCGACTGGGCGAAGCCGCTTTAAAAAGGTTTTTGCCTACTTTTTCCTCAAAAAAGTAGGAGCCCAAGCGGCTTGAGCGGTTCGTAGTAAACTAACTCCGCGACAAATCAAAATTTGAAAATGCTTTACTTAAAAATGCCGACCGCCTATGCGGTCGGCATTGTGTTATTTTTCAACTGATTCAGAGTCGTTATCGGGGATATCGTCGAAGATTTCGCCTGCGGGAGCGTCCATCATTTTCTCACGCTCTTCCTTTTCGCGACGGAGCTCTTCCTCGATTTTGCGAAGCTCTTGCTCCTCCGCCTTGCGCCTTGACGCGTTTTCCTCTTGGCTCTTGCGCTCCTTCTCCTTAGCGATCTCCGCTATCTCGTCAAAGGTGAGATCGTTTTCCATAGCTGCCTTGAACTGATCGCCGTCCATAAATTCGTATTCAAGAAGGTATCCTGCGATGAGGTGGAGCTTATCAATATGCTCGGTGAGTATCTTTTTACACTCGTTGTGAGCGTTGTCGATAATTGCACGAACCTCGTCATCGATCTCTGCGGCAATCTTTTCGGAATAGTTTTTTGTTGTATTGAGATCTCTTCCAAGGAACACCTCAGTGTCGGAATGATCCGAGCCGTAGAGCACTGTGCCGAGCTTTTCGCTCATGCCGTATCTTGTTACCATACCGCGTGCAATCTTAGTTGCCTGCTGAATATCTGCGGATGCTCCTGTTGAAATATCGTCAAGCACAATCTCTTCGGCAACTCTGCCGCCAAGATCGAGAATGAGTCTGTCGAGCATTTGCTTCTTTGTGGAATAAGCCGCGTCAACCTCGGGAATGCTTACCGTTACGCCACCTGCATTGCCTGCGGGTACTGTGGAGATGAATTTGACGGGGTCGGTATGCTTACAATAATAGGAAGCAACTGCATGGCCTGCCTCGTGGTAAGCTGTGAGCTTATTGTCCGCCTCTGTTCTAACTCTGGTCTTCTTCTGAGGACCGAGGAGTATCTTCATATAGGATTTTTCGATATCTTCCATACCGATAAGTGACTTGTTATTTTTAGCCGCGTGGAGAGCTGCCTCGTTGAGAAGATTGGCAAGGTCTGCGCCCGTAAAGCCGATCGTACTTTGCGCGATCTTGCGATAGTCAACTGTGCTTTCCATAGGCTTATTTCTCGCGTGTACCTTGAGAATTTCTTCGCGTCCCTTGATGTCGGGATAGCCAACTTTCACCTGACGGTCAAAGCGACCGGGACGGAGAAGGGCGGGGTCGAGAATATCTGCGCGGTTTGTTGCCGCTATAATAATTATGCCCTCGTGTGTGCCGAAGCCGTCCATTTCAACGAGAAGCTGGTTGAGAGTTTGCTCTCTTTCGTCGTGACCGCCGCCAAGACCTGCGCCGCGGCGTCTGCCGACTGCGTCGATCTCGTCGATAAATATAATAGCCGCAGGGGCTTTTCTTGCTGTTTCAAAAAGGTCTCTTACTCTGCTTGCACCAACGCCGACGTACATTTCAACGAAGTCGGAGCCGCTCATTGAGAAGAAGGGAACTCCCGCTTCTCCTGCAACTGCCTTTGCAAGAAGTGTTTTACCCGTTCCGGGAGGGCCCACAAGCAACACGCCGTGGGGAATCTTTGCACCGAGCTTTGAGAATTTGTAGGGATCCTTAAGGAACTCAACGATTTCAACAAGCTCTTCCTTTTCTTCCTCTGCGCCTGCAACGTCCGCAAAGGTGACTTTATTTTTATCGTTTTGAGGAACGTGCGCCTTTGCCTTACCAAAGCTCATCACGTTACCGTCGCGCTTATTCATCTGCTTTATGAGATAGAAGAAGAAAAATCCTGCGAGGATGACGGGGAGGAAGTTTACAACGAGTGAGAGCCACCAAGGATACGTTTCAACGGGCTCATAATCGTGTCTTTCAAGGTTTGTGGCAGTATCCTGATATTTCTGGAACTCCTCGTGGAAAAGACCGATGCTATAAATTCTATAGGAAATATTTTCGGTTTTAGCGTCCTTGACGTCATCGGGTGTGAGAACGCCCTCTTTATCAACCTTATAGACAACCATATTGAGTACGTTTTCGTTGGTGATCACAAATTCCTTTACTCTGTTTTCTTCAAAATACTCCATTACGCCGCTGAAGGTAAGATTTTCCTTACCCTTGGGAGAGCCCATCATCGCGTATATTGCAAGAAGTATTGCCGCGATAAGAACGACGTAGAAAATAATTACTTTTGTGTTATTTCTCATCAAAAACCTCCGTGGTTAGTAGTATATTAAGTAATCAATTGTTTTCAAAATTTAACGGCTATTCTGAAAAAGCCGTCCCCACTCTTTATTTTGTCCATTTTTAGCTTATCGCAAGCAGTGACGGACGGAATCCATAAAATCTCACCGTTTACGACAAGAAGGGGGATTTTTTTTCTCATATCGAGAGGGATGTTTTTTTCGTTATACAGCTTTTTTACCTTTTTGCTCATTCCGCCACAGTGAACGGTATCACCGTCGAGCTTTGAGCGGAAGTGTGCGCTTTTATTGATAAATGCGCTTTTAACGTCGATATATATATCACCCTTGCCCTCATCACCCTGCGGATTCTCACAGACAGTGATAAGCGTGCCGCATTCCGTTTTAAAGGTGCCAACGGAAAAATCGAGCGATATTGGGGGTATATTTTGCTCCTTCTCTCCATCAAAACGGAGCGTGCCGTTTTCTATTTTTGCAGTGATGCCGCAGGGGAGTGAAAGCTTTGAATGTGGCTCTGCTTTTTCGCAAAGCTCGATAAGGGCATTGATATGAACAAATTCGAGCGTTGAGCCATAGTGTTTATTGAACTGTTGCGAAAGCACGCGCGATTTTAAGGCGCGATGGACGGAATTGAAGGTGGAAAGAGGGATGTCGCCCTTGCCGCTGCACTCGCCTTCAATAAACTGACAAGCCATTTCGCTTAAAAGCTCGTTATCGTCGAAGGAATTTCTTGCAAGACGTGAAAATGCCTCGCAGACATTCGGTTGGAGCTGTTTAAGATATGGAATAATATTGGCTCTTACAAAGTTACGCGTATATGCCGTATCGTCATTTGTGCTATCAGTTACGAATGAGATATTTTCGCGCTCGCAATATTCTATGATCTCCTGTTTTTCTGCGCGGAGAAGGGGACGGACGATGAACAAACCGTCTGCAAAATCTCTGCAGGGCAGAATGCCCGAAATACCGCCAAGTCCACTGCCGCGAATGATATGAAGAAGAATACTTTCGGCATTGTCGTCGGCGTGGTGAGCAGTGACGAGAATGGGAATATTATGCTCGCGCATGATTTTTTTGAAAAATGCATATCTTTGCGCTCTGCCCTCTGCTTCAAGTGACGTTCCGTTCAGTTTTGCAAGGTGAGGAACGTCCGCTTCACCGAGATGGAAGATTGCGCCGTGGCGCTTTGATTCGCTCTCGCAGAATTTTGCATCGCGTTCGGCTTCGTCACCTCTTATATGATGATTGAAATGCGCCGTGTGGAGTGTAAATCCGTTGGATTTGGCATCCTCCGAAAGAAGGGAGAGGAGAACGCTTGAATCCATACCGCCCGAAAATGCAAGCAATACGGGAGTACTTTTAGGAAGCTGTGCTAAAATATGGGGGGAGCAGTAGAAAACAGTATTGTTATTCATTTTTCTCCCCCTTTAATGATTTTATCCTTCAATATTGTCCGCTATGGTGCGGAACTTGGTGTACTGACCTATCCAGCCCATCTTAACTGTTCCTGTGGAGCCGTGACGGTTCTTGGCGATGATGACCTCGGCAATATTTGCGGCGTTGTTGTCACCAGGAGCTGCGTCGGTCTTATAATATTCGTTTCTGTAAAGGAACATTACAACGTCCGCGTCCTGCTCGATAGCACCCGAGTCACGAAGGTCGGAAAGCATTGGCTTTTTGTCAGTTCTGCTTTCAGGTCCACGCGAAAGCTGTGCACAGCAGATGATCGGAACGGAAAGCTCCTTTGCCATTATTTTGAGCGCACGGGAGATCTCTGCAACCTCCTGAACGCGGTTGTCAATTTTTCTGTCACTCTGCATAAGCTGAAGGTAGTCGACTATAACGAGTCCGAGATTGTCGACTCTGCGAAGCTTTGCCTTCATTTCGGTAACTGTAAGTCCCGAGGTGTCGTCAATAAGTATATCGCACGCCGCAAGACGTGAGCTTGCATCGGCTATCTTTTCCCAGGAATCGCTTGAGAGCTTGCCCGAACGGAGCTCGTGGCTATCAACAAGCGCTTCACTTGAAAGAATACGTGAAACGAGCTGTTCTGCGCTCATTTCAAGTGAGAATACGCAAACCTTTTTCTTTGTGCTTACTGCAACGTTGGTTGCGATATTGAGTGCAAACGACGTTTTACCCATACCGGGACGCGCGCCGACAAGAATGAGGTCACTGCTTCCCATACCTACAAGCACTCGGTCAAGTCCCGAAAAGCCCGTGGGTGTGCCGTGAGCAGCATCGGGATTTACTGAAAGCTCGTGAAGATTGTTATACACCGATCCGAGAACGTCACGGATATGTCTGAAATTTTTTGTATCTCTGCCCTGTGCGATGGCAAATATCTTGCTCTCTGCAAGCTCAATTATGCCTGAGGCAGATTCCTGCTCTGAGAATGCGCTTTCGTTGATTTCTCCACAGACCTCAATAAGCTGACGGAGTGCGCTCTTTTCCTTGACTATTTTAGCATAGTCCTTTACGTTAAGTGCGGTGGGAACGACCTCGGAGATGGTCTTGATATAATCCTCTCCGCCGCTTTTGTTATATATCCCCTTATGAACGAGCGTGTCGATAAGCGTGACCACGTCTATCTCACGGTTTGTCATAAATAGCTCAGTAGCCGCAAGATATATCTGCTTATGCTCGGTGATGTAGAAATCGTCCGCCTTGATGAGGTCCGCGACCTCGTTTATTGATGCGGGATCGATGAGTATCGAGCCGAGAAGCGACTGCTCTGCTATAAGCGAAAAGGGTAATTTTCTGTTAAGCTCTTCGTTCATAGTTGCCCTCTCTTACTGCTTAGGAGAAACCTGCACCGTGATAGTGCCTGTTATCTCTGAGCCGTAAAGCTTTACGCCGATTTTATACGTTCCAAAGGTCTTGATATTATCGTTCATAAGCATCTTTTTCTTGTCGATAACGATGCCGTGATCCTTGGCAAGAGCTTCTGCTATATCCTTACTTGTGATTGTGCCGTAAAGACGCTCCGTGCCGCCGCCTGCAAGAATCTTGACTGTGATCTTTTCAAGCTTTTCGGCAATATCGTTTGCCTCTTTTTTAGCCACCTCTATTTTGTGAAGATTGGAGGCCTCTTTATTCTTTGCCTCGTTAACTGCCTTGGCATCGGCTATTATTGCGAGCTTTTTAGGAAGAAGAAAGTTTCTCGCGTAGCCGTCGGATACTTCAATGATCTGATCCTTCTTGCCCTGACCTTTAACGTCCTGTGTAAGCATTACCTTCATTTGTGTTCACTCCTAACTTTGAAAATTATACGGTATAATTCTTAAAAAATCTTGAAATTACTTGTTTTCTGCGAAATATGAGTCAATCGCGTCCTTGAGCATATACAGTACGCTCTTCATATCGCTATCGGATATTGCCGCCGCCGCAGAGTCGAAATGTCCGCCACCGCCGATCTTTTCAAGAATGAGCTGTACGTTTATCGAACCGTTTGAACGCGCGCTGACATGTATTCTGTTTTCTATGCTGACGAGTGCAAAGGATGCATCCACGCCCCTTACGGAGAGGAGCTTATCCGCCGCCTTAGCCGCCGCAACTCTGTCAAATTCGGGATTGTTGCCGTCGCTTTCGGTGATGGCTATTCTATCGAGGTACATAGTAACGTTCGAGTTGAATTTTGCTTCGCTTAAGAAGCTGTCAAATTCCTCGTGGAAGAACGTGCCTGCGATCTCGGCATTTGCGCCTACGTTTCTTAACCACATAGCCGCGGAATAGGTTTTTGTACCCGTGGTCTTTGTAAAGTTCTTTGTATCGACCATGATACCTGCGAGAAGAAGGTTTGCCTCCTCCTTATATATCTCCTCGGCAGTGATGCACTGCTCAAGGATACCTGTGATAAGCTCGGATGCGGAGGATGCGGAGGGGTCGATAAGTGGGAGCAAGGGCTCGTTTTCAAATTCCGCTACTTTTCTGTGGTGGTCGATAACTACAAAGTTTGATACGTTATTTGCAACGTCACTCGATTCGAGAATGTTGAAGTTGTTAGCATCAACTATTATGAGCAACGTGTCGGAGCGAATCATATCAAGTCCTGCTTCTGCAGAAATGAACATATTCTTATACTCCTCAAGAGCGAGGAGCTTTTCCGTGCACGCTTTAAAATTCTGCGACTGTGTGTTCATGATAATCTTGGGCTTAAGACCGCAATACATACAAAGTCTTGCCGCACCGACGCACGCGCCTATCGCGTCAAAGTCGGGATTGGCGTGTCCCATAATGAGAACATTGCCCGCGTTTGCTATATAGCTTGTAAGCTGAGTAGCAAATACTCTTGCAAATGAGCCGCTCTTCTTTTGAACGCCCTTCGTTCTACCGCCATAGAAGGTGATATCCTCTTCGGACTTGACTGCAACCTGGTCGCCACCGCGCTGGAGAGCAAATTCAAGTGCTGAAAGTGCATTCTTTTCCATTTCCTCAAAGGTGTCGCCGACAAGGGAGATGCCCATAGAGATTGTTACGGGTACTGAACTGTCACCAAGGCGAACGTTTCTTATTGTTTCGAGAATATCAAATTTATTTTCCGCACACTCCTTATATTTCGATCTTGAAAAGACCATTATATATTTGTCGCGGTTATATTCTCTTATGAAGCCGTCCATGCTTTCTGCAAACTTTTTGAGGATGTCTTCAATCTCGTTTGCTGCCGAACGGTAGTTTACTCTTACGTACTCTGCAATCTCGGTGAGGTTATCAAGCACGATATGTGCCACTACGGGTGCCTCTGCCTCGGTCTTTTCGAGGAGATTTGCATAATCCGTGTAATCGGTAAAGGTGGTGAGATAATACGAGTTCTGACCGAGCTGCTGACCGTAGATGTTAGCCATATAATTTCTGCCGTTGATCACTACTGCGCGTGAAGCGTGATCAGCCATCTCGTTTGCGTTTTCGTTGCCACCCTGCTCGGTGGGTGCGTGGAGCGCGGATATGAGATCCTCGATATTTACGGAGCAGAGATCGTTAAAGTTCTTTTGAAGAAGACTCTCGGGTACTCCAAGCATTTCATGTGCTCCCTTAGAGCACCACGCGATAATTCCGCTTGGAAGGGTGAGAATGCAGGGAATATCCACGCTTCTCATCATACCCGTCATTGCTCTCTCCATAAGCAAGGTCTTTGCCTTAAAGCTTTCTTCAACGTCGCGCTTCTTTTTATAAACCGAATAAGCTACCACAACAAAGAGCGCATTTATCGCGAAGATAACAAGTCCGAGCCATCTCGGATAATCCTCTATCAAGAGGTCGATCATCGCATAAAGACCGATGAAGGTCGCACTGCTAACTATACATATCCACAAAAGCACATTGCTTTCCGTGAAAACTCTTTTTTCATTATTTTTACTCATTGGATTTTATTCTCCTTTGAATTTATTACTTGATTATTTATAGACATAATTAGGCATTCTAATAATCTTCCTATCATTATAGCACGAAAACTTATTTTTGTAAACATAATTTTTCAATTATTTATATATAAATAATAAAAAAGGCAAAAAAATGCAAAAAATTATAAAAAACTATTGCAAAACGGAAAAAGGTGTGTTATAATGAGGCATACTAAGCTGAGAGTGGGTCCCAAACGACCCACTCTTAATTCTTGAAAAGGCAGATTTTGAAAATATGATTAAGAAAAATATCGCTGGCACGGTCGCAGAGCTTGTTTCTCCCGTGGCAGAGGAAATGGGTATCATTCTCTGGGACGTTGAATTCGTAAAAGAGGGCGCAAAGAGAATACTCCGCATAACGATAGATTCCGAAGAGGGAATTGACATCAATACCTGTGAAAAATTCCACAGAACCATAGACCCCATGCTTGACGAGGCGGATCCCATCGAGGAGTCCTATTATCTTGAGGTCACATCCCCCGGTATTGAAAGAGAGATAAAGACTGACGCTCACATAGAAATGTGTCGGGGTGAGCAGGTTGAGGTTAAGCTCTACGCTCCCAAGAACGGTTCAAAGGCGTTTAAGGGAATACTTGTAGGTCTTGACGAAGAGGGCAGAGTAGTTATTGACTGCAACGGAGTCCGTTTTGAACTTGAAAAAAATGAAATTGCAAAGATGCACACTGTGTTTGATTTTTAATAAGGAGAAGAAAAATGAACAAGGAATTATTTGCCGCACTTGATATGCTTGAAAAGGAGAAGGGTATTCCCAAGGCATATATGTATGAAAAAATTGAAGCAGCTCTCGTTTCTGCTTTCAAAAAGGAATATGGCAACAATACTAACGTTCGCGTAGCTATCGACGAGAACAAGGAAGATATTAAGGTTTATCAGCAGAAAGAGGTAGTTGAGGTGGTTGAAAATCCCGAAACTCAGATCTCTCTTGAGGAAGCGCAAAAGATCGCTAAGAAGTATAAGCTCGGTACATTCCTTGAAAGAGAGGTTAAACCCAAGAATTTCAGACGTCTTTCCGCAGGCGCTGCTAAGTCGGTTATCATTCAGGGTATCCGCGAGGGTGAGCGCAGAGCTATTCAGGAGGCTTATGAAAATCAGAAGGATGAGATCATTACTGCAACAGTAAGCAAGATTAATCCCGAAACGGGCAACGTTCTTCTTGAAACCGCTAACGGCTTTGCAACTCTTCTTCACAGTGAGCAGATCCCAGGCGAAGTTCTCTACGTTGGCGATAAGATCAAGGTTTACGTTCTTCAGGTAAATAAAGAGGGCAGAGGTCCCATCGTTACTCTTTCAAGAACTCACGCAGGTCTTGTTAAGAGAATATTCGAGCTTGAAATTCCCGAAATCACTGACGGTGTCGTTGTTATCAAGGGCATCTGCAGAGAGGCGGGCTCAAGAACGAAGATCGCAGTTATGTCAAGGGATGAAGAGGTTGATCCCGTTGGCGCTTGTATCGGTAATCACGGTATGAGAATCAATGCTATCGTTGATGAGCTTGCGGGCGAAAAGATCGACATCATCAGATATAGCGAGGATCCCGTTGAATACGTTGCAGAGGCGCTTGCTCCCGCACCCGTTGAATTTGTTGAGATGACGGGCGAGAGATCCTGCAGAGTTGTGGTAAATTCCGATCAGCTCTCTCTTGCAATCGGTAAGGAAGGACAGAACGTTCGTCTTGCCGCAAGACTCACGGGTATCAAGATAGATATTAAGGCAGAATAATAAAATACTTATGGAACAGAAAAAGAAGATACCGCTTCGTCAATGCGTTGGCTGTGCGGAGAGAAAGGCGAAAAGTGAGCTTATAAGGATCGTTAGAAGTCCTGAAGGCGAAATCGCGCTTGACTCAACGGGCAGAAAGAACGGCAGAGGAGTTTACATCTGCCACAGTGTAAAATGCTTTAACAAGGCGAAGAAAAACGGTAGGATCGCATCTCATCTTGAGTGTGAAATACCCGAAGAGGTATATTTGGCACTTGAGGCGGAGCTTGAAAGAGGCGAATGATGGATAAGCATTTTATCAGCTCGATCGGACTTTGCGCGAAGGCGGGAAAGCTTATCTGCGGCGTTCCTATGATAACAGAGGCGATGCAAAAGGGAAAGAGAGTCTATCTCGTTCTCGAGGCATCTGACACCTCGGACAATACACATAAAAGAATAAGTGACAAATGTAACTTTTACGGTGTAAAAAAAATACAACTCGACATTGATTGCGGGGCGCTCGGCTCTGCAGTTGGAAAAAGCTCGGTACTTGCCGCCGTGGCTATCACGGACGAGAGCTTTTGCAATATGATTGGCAAGTATTTCACCTAAAAACAGTAGTTTAATTTGAACGGTTTAAAACGGAATTTTTGGAGGTACCAATGGCAACAAATCCACAATTTAAAGTAAATCAATTAGCAAAGGATTTGGGAATCAAGAGTAAGGATATTGTTGATACTCTTGCAGAAAAGGGAATCACTGCAAAAACGCAGGGATCACTTGAGGGCAGAGAGTTTGATATTCTTTTTGATGCTCTTACCAAGCAAAATCAGATAAAGGATATTGATTCCTATATCTTTGGGGATACCTATATCCCTTCAAAGCTTGCGGCTGCAAAGGAAGCAGAGCTTGCGGCAGAAAAGGCTGCAAAGGAAGCTGAAGCAAAAGCAAAGGCGGAAGCTAAGGCGAAGGCGGAAGCAGAAGCGAAAGCGAAGGCAGAAGCTGAAGCTAAGGCAAAGGCAGAAGCTAAAGCAAAAGCAAAAGCAAAAGCGGATGCTGAAGCTAAGGCAAAGGCAGAGGCAGAGCGCGCAGAAAGAGCTAAAAACCAACAAAAAACCGAAAATAGATCACAAAATCAGCAGACGAGATCTGATAACCGTTCACAGAACAACTCTGCAAATCAGCAAGCAGGCAACAGAAATCAGGGTCAGGGTCAAGGTCAAGGTCAAAGACCTAATCAGAACGCTCAGGGTGGCAAGCCCCAGAACGACAGATTCCAGAAGCCCGCATTTGACAAGAACGCTCAAGGAGGCAAACCCCAAGGCGGATTTGCCAAGGATGGCAGAGATAACAGAGATAATAAGGGCGGCTTTGGCGGCTCTCAGCAGAAGCCCTACGGTCAGCAGAACAAGAAGCCACAGGGTGGCTTTGGCGGCGGCTTTGGCAGAGATAAGGATGAGGGCAACCAGAATGCACCCAAGGAGCATTTCAAGCCCACTGCAATCGTTCGTGAACAGACCGCTAAGGGTGAAAAGGGTGTAAGAAACACCGCAACCCGTGTCGTTGACCTTCGCGGATCAAGCTATGATGCATCCAAATATGACGAAAAGCTTGATAATTACGTACCCGATTCCGTCAAGGACGTTCGCGGTGGAAACCAAAAGTTCGCTAAGAAGGGTCAGCAGCAGAACAATAAATTTGACAAGAATAAAAAGCAGCAACAGCAACAGGCGGTTAAAAAGCAGCCCGTTAGCATCACAGTTCCTGATGAGATCTCCGTTGGTGAGCTTGCTTCACGCCTTAAGGTAACTGCGGGTGAGGTGGTTAAGCGCCTTATGATGATGGGAATGATGGTTACTGTAAACCAGGTTATCGATTTCGATACTGCATATCTTATTGCAGACGAGCTTGGTGCTATAGTTACTAAAGAGGTTGTTGTTACTATCGAGGAAAAGCTCTTCGACGATACAGTGGATACAGAGGAAACTCTTAAGGAGCGCGCACCCGTTATCTGTGTAATGGGACACGTTGACCACGGTAAGACATCACTCCTTGACGCTATCAGAAATACAAGCGTTACAACGGGTGAAGCGGGCGGTATCACTCAGCACATCGGTGCTTATAGAGTGCAGATCAACGGCAAGGATATGACCTTCCTTGACACTCCCGGACACGAGGCATTCACTGCAATGCGTGCAAGAGGTGCGCAGGCAACTGATATTGCCATCCTCGTTGTTGCCGCAGACGACGGCATTATGCCCCAGACAATAGAAGCTATCAACCACGCTAAAGCGGCAGGTATTGATATTGTAGTAGCAATAAATAAAATGGATAAGCCCACAGCAGATCCCGACACGGTTAAGCAGGAGCTTACAAGATACGATCTCGTTCCTGAGGAATGGGGCGGCGATGTTATCTGTGTTCCCGTTTCTGCAAAGACTCACAAGGGTATCGAGGATCTTCTTGAGTCCGTTCTCCTTGTTGCAGAGGTTAAGGAGCTTAAGGCAAATCCCAACAGACATGCAAAGGGTATCGTAATTGAGGCGAAGCTCGACAAGGGCAGAGGTCCCGTTGCGACAGTCCTTGTTCAAAACGGTACGCTTCATAATGGTGACATCGTTATCGCAGGTACTGCAGTTGGTCGTGTAAGAGCTATGACCGACCACAACAGAAAGCCCGTTAAGGAAGCAGGTCCTTCCGTTCCCGTTGAGATCATCGGTCTTGCAGACGTTCCCGTTGCAGGTGATGAATTTAATGCGGTTGCGGACGAAAAGATGGCAAGAGAGCTTGCTGAACAGAGAAGAACCAATGCCAAGGAAGAGCAGTTCAAGGCAAATGCAAGAGCAAATCTTAACGATCTCTTCAACCAGATATCCGAGGGTATCAAGGACCTCAACATCATCGTTAAGGCGGATGTTGACGGCTCTGCAGAGGCAGTTCGTGCATCCCTTCAGAAGCTTACTAACGAAGAAGTTAAGGTTAGAGTTATCCACTCCGCAGTTGGCGGTATCACCGAGGGTGACGTAATGCTCGCGGCGGCTTCCAATGCGATCATCGTCGGATTTAACGTTCGTCCCGATAAGGGCGCGATGGATAGCGCTGACAGACAGAATGTTGAGATCAGAACATACCGTGTAATCTACGAGTGCATCGAGGAGATCACTGCGGCTATGAAGGGTATGCTTGCTCCTAAGTTCAAGGAGGTTGTTCTTGGTCACGCAGAGGTTCGTCAGACAATCCGTGTTCCCAACGTTGGAACAATCGCGGGCTCTTATATTACCGACGGTAAGGTTACAAGAGCGAGCGAGATCCGTGTTGTTCGTGACGGTATCGTTATCTTTGAGGATAAGATCAGCTCTCTTAAGAGATTTAAGGACGACGCAAAAGAGGTTGCAAGCGGCTACGAATGTGGTATCGGACTTGAAAAGTTCAACGACATCAAGCTCGGCGACATACTTGAAGCGTTCATTATGGAAGAAATCAAACAGTAAAATAAAAACAGACGGCAGGTCACACGACCTGCCGTTTTTGTGTTTTATGTGATCTAGAATTGTGATTTGTCGCGTGGTTTAATATCAGCAACTCTTGCCTCCCTCTGACGAGGGAGGTGGATTTTGATGTGTATTCTTACACATCAAAAGACGGAAGGAGAGATTGGTTTTTAAGTAACTTTTACTAATAACTCTCCCCCACCGCTTCGCGGAGCCCCCTCGACAGAGGAAGCCAAGTGTTTGTACTTAATCTTTAATTAATGCTAAATCCCAATTTTGCTGATACCACTGGTTAATATCAGCTTATTGGATACTTACAATAGTTTAATAATATAAAATATAAAATTTAGAATCAATATCAAGAAAGTGACAAAATATATTATCTTTTTATCGGTGAATTTGGATGAATGCAATATTAACCACGTTGAAATTATTAGCGGTATGGCAAATGGTTGATATTTAAGATATCCTTTTATATCAAGCCTTAACAAAGACACTATAGCCCTTGTGCATCCACAGCTTGGACACGGAATTTTGAAGATATATAAAAACGGACAACCAATTTTAAAAATAGTTATTATAAAAATAAATAGACATATAATAATTACATACAAAATATGTCTATTTATCATTGTATTCAATTTTCTCAAATTACCATCATCAAATTGTTGAAGTTCAATTCTTTGGTTTTTTTCTGAATTGAAAACCAATCGATAATAGTTAAAATTCCGCATAATCCGCAGGTTAAAAGTTTTAATACACCCATTCCAGTTTCTTTTATCATAAATCGATCGATACCAAAAGAACCTAAGAACAAAGATATCAAAAGAAGGGTGGTGGGGTCTTTTAATTCGATGCACGAAACCATCGAAAATTTTGATTCATCCATTTGATAGAGTTTTTCCTTTAAAAAAATTATTTTTTCTGCGGGAAAATATTTTTGGTTGCCCATAATATACATATCAACTTTTTGTTTGTCAACTAATACTTTTTCTTCCATTTTTAAATCTCCTTTTAAAATATACCAATATGGGATATTTGTATTATACCATTTTGGTATAATAATGTCAAGTGAATTTGCAGAAATAATTCGAAAAAAGTTGAAAGAAGAGAAAACGATGAATTTTAGATTAAAACAACTGCGTAAAGAACGAAAAATATCGCAGCTGAAATTAGCACTTGATTTGAATATGAATCAAAATACAATAAGTCGTTATGAAAATCTTGAACGTCAAGCGGATTATGATATGTTAATACGCTTCGCTGACTATTTTGAAGTTTCTGTGGATTATCTTTTGGGAAGAACTGATGAGAAATAAAGCTCCCTTGTATGAAGGGAGCTTGTTTTATTTCTTTTTGCCTGATTTCGTTGCATTTTTGCCCTTTGCTGTGGGCTTATGATTGCCTTTTTTAGCATTTTGAGTTAATTTTGTGGGTTTTGAATGGGATTTGCCGTTTGGATTATCTCTTTTTTTTGTGCCCTTTTTGTCATTTTTGTGCTCGTTCTTTTTATCAAAATGCGGTGCGCGTTCGGGTTTGACAAGACATTCGCCACCGAAGCCGATAAGGTCCTCGCGTCCAGCTTTTAAGAGTGCGGAGCGTACCTTTTGCGCATTATCAGGCTTATTAAACTGAAGGAGTGCGCGTTGCTCACTCTTTTCCTCGTAGGTTGTCGGAACGTAGACCTTTTTACCCGTCAAGGGGTTAATTCCCGTGTAATACATAACTGTCGATGCTGTGCCGGGCGTGGGATAGTAGTCCTGCACCTGCTCGGGAGCGTAATGCTCTGCCTTTAAGTAGCAGGCAAGCTCGATTGCCTCGTTAATTGTTGAACCGGGATGGCTTGACATAAGGTAGGGAACAAGATATTGCTCCTTGCCGATTTGTTTACAAAGGTCGAAATATTTCTTCTTGAACGCGTTATAAACGTCGATATGGGGCTTGCCCATAGAGTCGAGAACGCGGTCGGAAATATGTTCGGGCGCGACCTTGAGCTGTCCCGAAACGTGGTCGGAAACGAGCTTTTTGAAGAAGGCGTCGTTATCGTCGTACATAAGATAGTCAAAGCGGATTCCCGAACGGATAAACACCTTTTTAACCTTTGGAAGTGCCTCGATTTTGGAGAGCATCTCCATGTATTCGGTGTGATCTACCTTCAAATTTTTGCAGGGTGTGGGAGCAAGGCATTTCTTGTTTGAGCAAACGCCGTGCGTGAGCTGATGATCGCACGCGGGGTATCTGAAGTTTGCGGTAGGACCGCCAACGTCGTGTATGTATCCTTTAAAATCGGGCATCTCGGTGATGAGTTTGGCTTCGCGCAAAACGCTTTCTTCACTTCTTGAACGCACTGTTCTTCCTTGGTGGAACGCGAGCGCACAGAAATTGCACGCGCCAAAGCATCCGCGGTTATGAGTGATCGAAAAGCGCACCTCCTCAATTGCGGGGACGCCGCCTTCCTTTTCGTAAGAGGGGTGATACGTTCTCATATAGGGGAGAGAATACACCTTGTCCAGCTCCTCTCTCTCAAGTGGGGGCATGGGGGGATTTTGCACGAGCACCTTATTATCATAATGCTCGATTATTGCTTTTCCGTTGATGCTATCCTGATTTTTATACTGAACACCGAAGGCATCGGCATATTTTTTCTTATCCGTTTTAAGCTCGTTATAATCAAATTCCGCAGCGACGGGGAAATGCACGGCATCATCGGGATTTGCGAGATAGCAGGTGCCGCGTACGTCCCTTATCTTCTTTACGGGCACTCCCTTATCAAGAAGGAACGCGATGCGGCGAAGAATGTTTTCACCCATACCGTAGGTGAGTATGTCCGCACGCGAGTCGACAAGAATTGAACGGCGCACCTTATCGTCCCAATAATCGTAGTGAGCGAATCGGCGCAAGGATGCTTCAAGTCCGCCAAGGATTATCGGCACGTCGCCGTATGCCTCTCTTATTCTATTGCAATAAACTATCGTCGCGCGGTCGGGGCGTCTGCCCATTTTTCCACCTGCGCTGTAGTAGTCATAGTTTCTTCTTCTCTTTGCCACCGAATAGTGAGCTACCATCGAGTCGATATTGCCGGCAGTGACAAGGAAGCCAAGGCGCGGGCGACCGAATTCCTTGAAAGGATCCGAGCTTTTGTAGTCGGGTTGCGAGAGTATAGCCACTCTAAATCCCTCTGCCTCAAGCACTCTCGATATTATCGAAACGCCGAATGAGGGGTGGTCAACGTAGGCATCACCCGTAACGTAAACGAAGTCGGGTCTGTCCCAACCGAGATTATTCATTTCTTGACGGTTTATCGGCAAAAAGCCGACTGCTTTTTGTTGTTCGTTCATTTTTTGTATCCTTAAATTTGATTTCGAATTTTGATTTGTCGCGGAGTTAGTTTACTACGAACCGCTCAAGCCGCTTGGGCTTCCGCTTTTGAAAAAGCGGAGCAAAACAACCGCTTTGGTTTGAGCTGATTTCGCGTAAATTTTCGATAATTCACAAGCGAATTATC
>JBGVNP010000120.1:0-3329 GCA_045125655.1 Eubacteriales bacterium
TGTAACTATAGGCAAGGCTCCTGTATGCGCATCGGAAATAATCTCCAACCGAATTTAAGCCTCCCGTCGCCTTGTCAAAGGCATCCTTCATGCTCTCGGGTGCTAAAAAATCAGGCGCATTTGCATCCACTAAGCTTTGACAGTTGCTTTGCTCCGCGAGCCTTACAATGTCGTTAAACGGTGTATCGGGGCAAAGCTCTCTTTGCAGCTCGTTGACAAGCCACATTCCCATAATATTCTTCTGATAGCGGTTGTAGCCAACACCGCCCTCGTTGGAATAGTTGGCTTTTTCGCTTTTGCTGTCTGTGATAGGCTTTTCGGTCTTTACTCCCAAAAGCGACCACGTACCCGAGGAAATATAGGGGTGATTTTTGTCCATAGGTATTCCCTCAACCGCCGATCCGGTGTCGTGTGTTGCACAAAGCACTACCTTGCAGCTTCCACCAACAATTTCGCTTACTTTTGGCAAAATGCTGCCGAGAACCGTACCAGGCTGTGACAATCTTGGGAAAAGTCGTTCGGGATAGCCGAGTTGCTTCACGATCTCCATATCAAACTCACCGTTTACCATTCCTGTGGTGGTAGCATTGGTATATTCCCTCGCCTTTACACCGCTGAGCCTCCACATAAGATATTCGGGTATCATCAAGATATCGGATGCTTTGTCAAGGCGACCTTTAAATTTATCGTCATAAAGCTGATATATCGAGTTAAAAGGCTGAAACTGACATCCGACACGCGAATACAGCTCCGAAAAAGGAACCATCTCATGTACAGCCGATATTGCCGCCTCGGTCCTTACGTCGCGATATGCATAAACGGGTAATATTTCTTTGTCGTCATCAAGAAGAACGTAATCCACGCCCCACGTATCTACCGACAGGCTCTCGATTTCAGGATAAAGAGCAAAGGCTTGTTTTATTCCTTCAACAACGTATTGGTAGAGCATCTCAATATCCCATACAAGATGTCCGTCCTGCTTTTTCACTCCGTTGGGAAACCGAAAGACCTCTTTTGTAAAAATCTCTCCTTTATCCGTCCAACCGATTATATGTCTGCCGCTTGATGCTCCTATATCTATTGCCAAATAATACTTCAAGGCTTTTCTCCTTTCATATTTATTCATTATAATAATACCACATATCAAATATAAAATAAAGAACACCATTTGTTTAAAAAAGTGTCCTTATTTGTATTGAAATTTTGCTCCGATTGTGTTAAAATAAGATGAGGTGATTTTATGATAAGACAGGAAATACTTGAAAAGCTTATGCCAATAACAACGGAGGAGCGTATAATTTTAGACGGTGCCGACACTGTTGACAAAAGTCTTTATACCACGCACGAGGACAACGTTATCCGCTCAAAAAAGCTTCTCTCCAAAGGCAGGCTGATACACGTAAGAACACACACAAGATTCGTTCATTTCCCCGAGCATACTCACGACTTTGTTGAAGCAGTATATATGTGCATGGGACAAACGACTCACATTATCAACGGAAAGGAGCTGGTGCTTAAAGAAGGAGAGCTTCTGTTCCTTGGTCAAAATGCAAGGCAGGAAATATTGCCTGCCGGAGAAAATGATATCGCGGTAAACTTCATTATTCAGCCATCATTCTTTGACAAAACTCTTGAAATGCTTGGCGCCGAGGAAACGCCCATAAAAAACTTTTTGATTTCATCACTTTTTGACGGTGAAAATCAAAGCTATCTTCACTTTAAGGTGTCGGGTGTTCTTCCCGTGCAAAATCTTGTTGAGAACCTTATATGGACGTTGATAAGCAACACCTCAAATAAGCGTAATATAAACCAGACCACCATGGGACTTCTCTTTATGCAGCTGTTAAATCACACCGATATGTTGGTTTACGAAACGCGTGAGGATAGAGCTATCATGGATATATTCCGATACATTGAGGACAACTATAAAAACGGCTCTCTCACCGAGGCATCAAGACTTTTGCATTACGATTTTTATTGGTTAAGTCACGAAATTAAAAACCGCACAGGAAAGACCTATACCGAGCATCTGCAAGAAAAAAGGCTGTCCCAGGCAGCATTTTTACTCAAAAGCACTTCTCTTTCGGTGGAAGAGATCGCAATAGCGGTTGGCTATGAAAACAAAAGCTATTTCCATAGAATTTTCAGCAAAAAATTCGGAGTAAGTCCAAAAAAATATAGAAATCAGTGAAAACGAATTCATATATAAAGAGCATTGAAGTGAAAGATTCAATGCTCTTTTGTTATTTTTAGCCATCAATAAACACTTTCGCATATACCACGAGATAATTCCATAAACTATAATAAAAAACTGCTCGGAGGAATTTATGAAGCGAAGGATAGGACTATGGCAGCTT
The DNA here is from genome assembly GCA_045125655.1 of Eubacteriales bacterium. Classification (GTDB taxonomy): domain Bacteria; phylum Bacillota; class Clostridia; order Oscillospirales; family CAG-272; genus RGIG4608. The sequence continues at coordinate 2,358 of JBGVNP010000120.1, forward strand.
ATCGGTTTTGCGGTGACCTCTCTCGGAGGAACACTTTTGCACTTTTTATACGATTGGCTTGGTCAAGCCGCGTGGATAGCTCCCTTTTCAGGTGTGAATGAGTCAACGTGGGAGCATATGAAGCTATTGTTTTGGCCCACCTTTATCTTTGCGATCGTGCAAAGCTTTTTCTTTAAGGATCGCAAGGACTTTTGGTGTGTGAAGCTGCGCGGAATACTTTTAGGACTTGCACTTATACCCATTATATTTTATACCTACAACGGTGTTATTGGAACATCTCCCGATTGGATAAACATTGCCATTTTCTTTATTTCGGCGGCTGCAGTATATGTTTACCAAACTCGGTTATTCAATGATGAAAAGCTCAGCTGTAAGCATCCTAAGCTTGCCGTTGCAACACTGTGCGTAATAGCTCTGTTGTTTGTAATTTTCACATTTGCAACGCCCGAAATTGGAATATTTAAGGATCCGTTAACAGGAAATTACGGAATATAAAAGTTGCCGACGAGAAATCTCGTCGGCAATAATTTTTTCAAATGTTAAAAATATTGAGTCGTTCCTTCTTAAGAAGAAATATGTACTCACCGTAACAAATACGCTTACAGGCTAAAATTTCGTCGTACAAACAATAAAAAAGGCATCGAAGCAATTCGATGCCTTTTGCTTTTATTTATGAACGTACATTCTTGACATTTGCGGCTCACCGTCGCCCTGAGCCATACACAAAAACTCCCAACCGTATCTCTCATAAAAGCCTACGTGGTCAGTTAAGAGATATACCGGGCTTATCCCTTTTGCTCTCAGGTCTTCAACAGCCATGTCCAAAAGCCTACCCGCAATTCCTTGACCGCGACATTCAGGCTCGGTAAAAACTGCGCAAACGTTAGGATACAAGTCGCGTCTATCGTGAAAATCGTTCTCAATTACGCCAAGACCTGCAACAACGTCTTCTCCATCCAAACACAAATACCA
>JBGVNP010000121.1:0-1550 GCA_045125655.1 Eubacteriales bacterium
ATCACCGACACCATGCAACAGCAGGCGGCGGTTCGCATCGACCGAGAGATCGGTGGTACAAACGCAGAAATGCCCGAACCGCCGCCTCCCAAGGTAAGTGCCGAGCCAAGCTCCGAAAACGCCACAGAAACGGTTTTTGAGCCGTACAGACCGAAGATACGAAAGAGTGGTACGGGTTGCGTGACGATGATAAACGACCACCTGTATGAAGGACGATTCACACCGAGAGTGAACGGCAAACGCATCTCCAAAAATGTATACGCCAAGACACGAGAGGAATGCGAGGAAAAGCTCGCAGATCTGATAAAAACGATGAAAGCCGAAATCGCAGCCGAAAAGAAAAAGGCGAAACAGGCATAACGCACAGAGGGCTGACAGCAAAAAACTGTCAGCCCTTATAGCTTTGAACGGTTGAAATATTCATAAAAATATGATATAATAAACTTACCGATAAATAAGAATTTGACGGAAAGCATGATTATATGAATAGAGAAGAACTCCATAACTTAATAAGAGAACAGCAACCAAACATCTGTCAGGTTGTTGCATATAAAAACAACAAGAAAGTGAACACCGACTTTCTAATTTTAAGACATACAAAGGAGATACATTTATGTCAATGATAAAAATAGAAAATCTGACTTTTTCCTATCCAACAAGCTATGATAATATTTTTGAAAATGTAAGTTTTCAAGTTGACACCGATTGGAAACTCGGCTTTGTTGGAAGAAACGGCAGAGGTAAAACAACGCTGTTAAACCTCTTGCTCGGCAAATATGAGTATAGCGGTAAAATATACTCATCCGTGCAATTTGATTATTTCCCATATCCGGTAGCAGATAAAACAAAATTTACCAACGAAATTTTCTTTGAAATCGCACCGGCGGCTGAAGAATGGGAGCTGATGCGAGAACTGTCCTATTTGGATGTAGAAGCAGATGTGCTTTACCGTCCGTTTGAAACACTTTCAAACGGTGAGCAGACAAAGGTGCTGTTAGCGGCGCTGTTTTGCAACGAAGGACACTTTCTCTTAATCGACGAGCCTACTAACCATTTGGATGTGAAAGCTCGTGAAATGGTAGCCGCCTATTTGAAAAAGAAAAAGGGATTTATACTCATATCTCACGACCGCCGCTTCTTGGACGGCTGTGTAGACCATATTCTGTCGTTGAACAGAGCGAACATCGAAGTGCAAAGCGGAAATTTTTCATCTTGGATGGAGAACTTTGAACGACAGCAGGAGTTTGAGTTCTCACAAAATGAACGCTTGCAAAAGGATATCAGTCGATTACAACAAGCAGCAAAACGTTCTGCGGTATGGTCTGATCGTGTAGAAGCATCCAAAATCGGTGCTGCTGACAAGGGCTACGTTGGACATAAGGCGGCAAAAATGATGAAGCGCTCAAAGTCAATCGAAGCAAGGCAACAGCAAGCAATCGAACAAAAATCGGGGCTTTTGAAAAACATCGAAACCGCAGAAAATCTGAAGCTCACTCCATTGATGTGTCACGTCGATACGCTCGCCTCCTTTTCTGATGTTTCAGTCAGTT
>JBGVNP010000122.1:0-1505 GCA_045125655.1 Eubacteriales bacterium
CTGTTTTTATAGATATGTTGTTGAATTCTTCATTGATTTCATGGATATTGGTTTCATAGTTCATTGAAGAGCAGGCTGTCATTGTTAATATCATCATACAAAAAATAATAAGCAAAAGTAATATAGATAAAGTTTTTCGGCTCATTATATTTCTCCTTTTGATAAATTCAAGTTTATGCAACTAACGGAAGAGCAGGACGATCTGATAAACTGCTGTTCCGATCAGTTTTTAATGTAGTTAACACATAGCTTAATAAGATAGCACGCTTCTCAACGTCACTTTCCTTGGCGTAGTTAACAAAGTTGTGCCAAATAAGGTAGTTGTTCAGATACTTTGTAGATACGCCGTTAAAACTCTTCATAAAGCGTTTGAGTTGGCTATGATAGCTATTTATGTGTTGAATATTATAAATGCCTTTCTTGGCTTTGCCCGTCTTTAACTGCACTAACTCAATACCGTTTGCATTAGAAAAACGTACGTAAGAGTTCATTTTATCGGTTACAAGCGTCGCGGACGGATCTATGCGACCATCATAAATCTCGTGGAGATCCTTGGTCGATACTCTTCCCGTATTAGAAACTTTGGCAATTGACATACCGCTTCTATTTACCGCACAAGGTACGCAAACCTTCTCGCTCGACAAACCACGTACATGCGTTGAATTGCCTCTTTTGTGCGGCTCGCGAGGCATTGTAAACTTCTTGCTCTTTTTATGGTTGCCTTTATAAGATATGGTGAAAAAGGTTTCATCAGCCTCGACAATGCCATCAAGGATTACATCGTTAGCCATGTTTTGAAGGGCATCCAAAATCTTGTGTCGCCAAGCAAATGCTGTATTTCTATGAATACCACATTCTTCTGCAGCTTTGCGAACGGAAAAGCCGTTCAGCATGCAATCAACGTACTTAATCCATACGTTAAGGTCTTTACGTGTTCCAGACACGATGGAATTGGTTGTAATAACAAACGATTTGCCACAATCTTTACAGATATACTTTTGAGTACCGTCTTTTCTTTTGCCGTTGCGAACAACGTGAGTAGCACCACAAACAGGGCAAACGCGACCATTAGCAAACCTTTCTTTTGTAACAAACTCTTCGATACTTATGGATTTTGTAAAAGTTTTGCTAAAAAGGATTGTTTTAAGACGCTCTTGATCGGCGGGGCTTAACTTATCGATTTTATCTAAAATATCTTTAATAGCAGACATTGAAATCAACTCCTATGTTTTTATCTACTATTATTATAGCATATTTTTATAAAAAAATCAACCATTTAGTGTGACATAGCCAAAATCAATAGCAAAATCACGGATAATGTTTTTTTCATAAGACGCCTCCTTGTAAAATCCTCGCTTATCGTCCTGTTTTATCGCCAGTTTCGCCTTTGTATTACAGCGTTGCAAGCAACGCCGGCTTCGGGCAAAGCCCATACCCTATTCTTCTGCATATAATTCGTCGTAGTACCAACGCATAGGGTTCTCATAAATATATCGCAAATGCTC
>JBGVNP010000123.1:0-1645 GCA_045125655.1 Eubacteriales bacterium
CTAACAGAATCTGCCCACCCAAAGATAAACCGCCAATCATCAAAACCGAACCGCCACAGTGCGCATCGATATATTCAATAATCTCCTTGGCATTATTCTCTATTGTTGTAAAAGCTTTGTCGCTTTCGGCGTGACCGTTCAATATAGGTAAAATGATATGATAATCATTTTGAAGCGCATTTGCTACATCCTCATAATTCCACCACGACAACCCACCGCCGTGTAAAAGAATAATTGTATCAAGACAATGCTTTCCATATTCTATATACTTCATTTTTACACTCACTTGTCAATTCTTATTTATTGGTGAGTTTATTATATCACATAATCCATTGAAAATCAATAATTCTTTTAAACGAATCAATAATTGAACGATACCCTATAAATTGAACGAAAGGGGTATAAAGTGAACGATTTATATTTTATGGCTAAAAAGAAAAAGGCTTGAAAGGACAAAAACTATCCAAGCAAGCTTTGTAATTTTAATGAAATCCTGCTTTGCAGGATGAAATCCAAGACGAGCTTGGATGAAATCTTCGGTGTGCCACCTCAGATGAAATCAAATCCGCCTCCTTTAACCTGCCGCAAGGCAGATTTCATCACGGAGTGATTTCATCCACAAAGTGGATTTAATTGAAAAAGACTCAAGATTGTATCCAATCCTGAGTCTTTTTCTGGTCGAGATGACAGGACTCGAACCTGCGGCATCGTGCTCCCAAAGCACGCGCGCTACCAGCTGCGCCACATCTCGGCATTTATTAAATTTTGTTTTTATATAATCAAGACGTGCTTTGTCCGCCCACTCGCGTCGCATAGTCGTCTTGCTTCACAAATAATTTGCTTGCAATACTCCTTGCTTTGGCTCCTTCGTTTCGCAAAAACATCACACTGTGATATTTTTGCTCACTCACCCAAAGCACGCGCGCTTCCTGTTGCGACTAAGCCTCTGACGGCGTTGACCTTGCAACTTGTCAATCGGCAAGTCGCTGCCACTCCTTATTCCTCGCTTGATCCGACACTGTCGGCGCTCGGAAACGTCCCCAGCTGCGCCACATCTCGCTAAACCAACAAATATTATACCAAACAATTAGGGATTTGTCAATCACAAAAATGAATTTATTCTTAAATCATTTTGATGCGGATAAATTGGGATTTATCGGTGAGAAGTTAGTTTGAAAAAATGTGGGGCTTTTTTGAAAAACCGCCCCACACCCCGAAAAACTTAATCGGTTGGTTTGAGCAGATTTTACGTAAATTTTCGATAATTCAAGAATGAATTATCGGTTTAGAAACTCCAATACCGCCCTTACGTACAAGTACGACGGTCGGCATTGCACTTTCAAAACTACGAAAATGACTCCTACGGAGTAATTTTCTAAAATTTACTTACTTTATACCACACTTTAAAGTCTGTGCTAACAAGAAAACAGTTAGTTGAGGTAGCAAATTACAGTTTTTCGAGCCGCCTGTTAAAATGGCGAGAAAAACGTTATGTGTTGTGGGATACAAAGTATCACACAACACGATTTGCGCGGAGTCTTGCCAAATCAGCACAAACTATATGGCTATTGCGCGAAGCTGATTAAAAGGTTTTTGCGCCACTTTTCCCAAAAAGTGGCATCCTCTTTTCTTAAACTAACTTTTT
>JBGVNP010000124.1:0-3344 GCA_045125655.1 Eubacteriales bacterium
GGCCACGCAAGCCAAATGCCCGTCGATGCAAACGGTATAGACAAAGCCTTGGCAAGAACCACGCGCAGAATAAGATCGGTAAAGGTTGCTATCATAAACTTCTTCATCATGCCCGCGCCGCGCAGAACTCCGTCCGATACAAGTTTAAGCGATACAACAAAGTAAAACGGAGAGAGGATACGCAGAAACGTAATTCCCGTTGATAGTGCCGCTTCGCTTGGTGTATCAAGAAAGACATACACAAGATATTTGCCTGCGAACAGATACAGAAGTACAAGCGGAACACAAATGATCCATACCAGTTTTACACCTGCGCGGAAGCCCTCCTTTACGCGTTCCGGTTTCTCGGCTCCGAGGTTTTGGGCGGTGAAATTAGAGATGCCGTTTCCAAGCGTAGTCAGAGATGTAATCACAAGGTTATTCAGCTTTACCGAAGCCGCATATCCCGCCATTACGCCCGAACCAAAGCCGTTGATAATTCCTTGTATGATAACATTGCCGACCGAAATAAAGCTTTGTTGCAGAATGCTCGGAACGGCGATGACCGATATGTCTTTCAGAAGTAGCCAAGAAAATACGGGGATTTTTCCCTCAGTTTTTATCCCTGCAAAGCGTTTGAACACAAACATCACCGCAAGAATGCAACTGATTCCTTGACAGATAAATGTTGCCCACGCAACTCCCGCAACGCCCATATCAAAGGCGGTCACAAACAGAATATCCATAAAGATATTTGCCGTTGACGAACAAGCAAGGAATATAAAGGGAGTTCTTGAATCACCAAGTGCGGAGAAAATCCCCGTTGCTACGTTATAGAACAGAACAAATGGCAAGCTCCATATATAAATTTTAAGATAGAGCCACGAATCCGCAAATACATTTGCGGGTGTATGGATCAGATGCAAAAGAGGCTTACCAAGCAAAAGCCCTGCCATCATCAATACGGCACATAGGACGCTACTTGCAATCAAAGTTGTATATACTGCCGTCTTTAAGTCTTTGTACTGCTTTGCGCCAAATAATCTTGAAACAATGACCGAGCACCCGATGTTACAACCGAATCCAAAAGCTATGAATATCAGCGTAATCTCATAACTGTTGCCGACAGCGGCAAGTGCATCCTCTCCAACGAACTTTCCCGCAACGAAGCTATCCGCTATATTGTAAAGTTGTTGAAAGATAATGCTGCCAAACAAAGGTAAGCAAAATTTCCATAATACTATTGACGGTTTTCCAACCGTTAGATCCTTATTCATTTTCGCTCACCTCATTTTTCTCTCCGAATTGTGGAAATGAGAATATAGCCGCCGTGTATGACAGATATGCTCCTACCACATACAGAGCAAATGTCCACTCCACGGGAGCTATAACCGCCTTCCCGATTGCACCTAAAATAAAACCGACACCAAACGTAATGACGATGGCTCGGTCGAGCTTCAAATGTACCGATTTTTGCCTTGCAAATCTGACGATCATTACCGCCATCCCTACACAAAGACAACACAGCATAATAGCTTCAAACAAGTTTTCCATACAGTCCTCCTTAAAATTCACAAATTTGTTGCTTGACAAATCCTTTCTCAACAATTATAATACTGTTACGGATATATGTAAACTGTATATTTGAAATATCGCTTATATCAATTTGATATGGAGAAACAAGTATGAACATTAGCTATGACTATTATCGAATTTTTTACTATGTAGCAAAATACGGCAGCTTCACGCAAGCCGCCAATATGCTTCTGAATAACCAGCCAAACATAACCCGTGCTATGAAAGCCTTGGAATCGGAGCTTGGTTGCACGCTGTTTTTACGGACGAATAAAGGCGTAACCCTGACACCCGAAGGCGAAGCATTATATGCTCATATCTCTTTAGCTTTTGAGCATATACAGACAGGCGAAGAAGAAATATCCGCCAACAAGGGCTTGCAAAAAGGCATCGTATCCATAGGTGCAACAGAAATTTCGCTGAGGTGTTTTCTGTTACCGATATTGAACGACTATCGCAAGAAATATCCGGGCATACGTATCAAGATATCCAATTTGTCAACGCCGCAGGCATTATCAGCACTCAAAAACGGTCTTGTAGATTTCGCTGTCGTTACAACGCCTACGGAAAGAAACACCGAACTTCACGAGGTTAAGGTGAAAGACTTTCGGGAAGTTGCCATCTGCGGAGAGATCTTACAAAGTAAACTCGGCGGTATGACCTTCGCATTAAAGGATTTGATACAATATCCTATCGTATCTTTGGAAAAAGGTCGTTCTACCCACACCTTTTATACTGAGCTTTTTGCAAAGCGCGGCGTGAGTTTTTCACCCGATATTGAGGCGGCAACGGCAGATCAGATCATACCTATTGTAAAACACAATCTCGGCATTGGATTTGTTCCAGAACAATTCTTGTATGACGAGCCGAACGGAATATATATGTTAAATCTTAAAGACCCAATTCCTACAAGGGAGATATGTGTGGTTACAAGGAAAGGACACTCACCAAGCCTTGCTGCAAGGCGGCTTGGTAAGATGATGTTGGAAGCGTAATATTAAAATTGGCGGCAAGAATTTTCATCCTTGCCGCCATAGGTTTATTCAATTAAGGTTTCAATAGCAATTTGCATACCGAGCTTGAATGCGTATTCGAAGATGGCTGCTTCGGCAAGGCTTACGTACTCGTCCCAGCAGTCGTGGAACTTTTCGAAGATCTCCTTCTGCTCGTCGGTGAAGGTTTTCTCCAAGTCCTCGTGATGCCTTGACACATATCCGAGCAGTTCTTTCATTTCCTTTGAGTTTGTGCGGCTATCCTCTTGCGGTATGATGTTGCCGTGCCACAATTCATTGATGATCGTCTTCATACCAACACCACCTCCCGCAAAACGATTTCTTCCGCGCTTACCTTGATGTTGTTCATCTCAACAACCCACCGGAGCATATCGCGAGCTTTTAAGTTCTCGTCAATACCTCTTTCGATAGCGAGGCGGGGGATGATAGTTTCAAGCATTTCGTTTGCTTCAAGGTCGATTTCGTGCAAACGAGTGTTCAACTTGCCTTCGGTCAGTAGCGTTATGTACCTTCCGCGACGGTGTTGTTTGATATAATCAAGGTGCATCCGTCCATACTTGCCGATCTGATAGTCGGTCTGTTCGGGAAGGGTTACGTTAGGAATAAGGTGTCCGTTCTCCTCGCGGTAAGTTCCGCCGAAAGTTTCATAAAGGGAATCAAAGTTAGTTTTCATTGTAGTATCCTCCAAAATTAGATTTTGATTATACTACAATTCATCCTCGCATCCAAACCAATACAAACACCTAAGGCGTACCTGCTCTATCGCAGGTACGCCTT
>JBGVNP010000125.1:0-9192 GCA_045125655.1 Eubacteriales bacterium
TATTCGTACCGATAATTCGCTTGTGAATTATCGAAAATTTGCGCAAAATCAGCAGAAACACAAGCGCACAAACTATATGGCTATTGGGCGAAGCGCTTTAAAAAGGTTTTTGCCTACTTTTTCCTCAAAAAAGTAGGAGCCTAAGCGGCTTGAGCGGTTCGTAGTAAACTAACTCCGCGACAAATCAAAATTTAGAGTTGCACTTTTCCCTTTTATATGCTATAATAATGTTAGAAAACAAGAAAGGACGGTGCTATATGACCCTTTGTGAAAGCTGTGTTTATTACGATTATGACGAAGAATACGAGGAGAACGTTTGCACGATCAATCTCGATGAGGACGAATACGTCCGCTTTTCGCAGAGCAAAGGCAAGCAGTGTCCCTACTACAAATTCTACGACGAATACAAATCGGTACACAAGCAGATATAATAACAAAAAGGCGGATTATCCGCCTTTTTTGTCTTTTATTGCATAAGTGCTTTCAAGGGCTTAAGCATTTTGTAATCAAAGGTACTGTAAACTATATCTCCGTAACATCCCGTGTGTAGCCAACGAAATTCACCGTGCATAGCTGAAAACATCCATAATGCTATGTTATACCTTTTGCTTTCTGCTGCCTCTTTAGCCCCTTCTACAGTGTTGTAGAATGTTATTTCCACAAGATTAGAAGTAGAATCTTCCTTCTCGTAAATTATTATGTAACAATAATATTCTGCCGAATCCTCACTGTGACTGTGGTAGTCAACGAAATAACCCGCATCCTTGTATGACTTTATAATTTCCTCGCAGGATATTTTTTTCGGCTCGGTGCTATTACCGCAAGCCGTAAATGAAAAGCAAAGCGAGAGCAGTAAAAGTATTGATATTATTTTTTTCATAATTATTCTTCCTTACTCGGACATATCATATCCGCAAAAATCCTCGTCGCATTTTCCATCACCGTCGCCATCAAAGTGTTGTGCAAAGTTAGGCGGAGTCATGCAACCGCAGGTATAAGACCAACCGTGACCTATATCATCGTGATTATATTCATAGGTATGCTCGTGTTCGGGTGTAACATAACCGCAAGCAATACACCTGTGATTTTCGTCAAAAAAGTGAACGTTACTTCTACACATTGCGTCGGCAAAGTAATCGTTAAGTTTAACTCTATCTTCTTCACTGACCGTCAGAGATTTATTAAAATCATAATCTACAAACGTTCCGCATTCGCTGTGGTAAAAAATCTCCCGATTATTCTTCATAATTACGGTATAATCACAATCGCATTTTGCAACGTCATAATGCCATTTGCTATTATTAAGCAAGTCGATCAAAAAGCTTCTGTGTTCTCCGTCATCATACGCTGCGTAATCAGAATTTTGATATTTTATAGAAATGGGTTTATAATTGTTGATGCTACAGGAAGTCAATATAGATGTTGACAACACAATAAGTATCAAGCATAGGGCGATTATTTTCTTCATATTGGTATCCTCCTTTATTTTGAAAATATAAATTTCGGGGACAAGCAAAATCAGTCGTCCTAAAAAGATTATACCCCCCCCCGACCAAATTTGTAAGACTTTGGGGGAATTTTATTTGATATTTTTATTCAGCTTTCTTCTATCAAAATTGCTCTACACGGCGCGCCATCGAAGTTTTTAAAATTGAGTGGGGCGCAATTTAGGATATATCTTCCCTCTTTGGCTTCGTCAAGCACGATTCCTTCGAGCAAAACGATATTTTTTGAAAGCAATATTTTATGAACCGCCATCGGTGCATCTATTGGTCCCACCGACTGACTTTCATTACCAATAAGAAGAATATCGGCTTCCGCAAAAACGCGCGCCGCATCTTCCGTAACAGTGGCATTTCCCTTTATCAAAATGCGCTTCTGCGCGTTTTTTTCAGCGGCTTTTCTTATAATTTCGCGCGCCTCGGTTGCCGAAATATCGCCGTTTCCTTCGGCTACGTAGCACTCACCCACGAAATACTCAAGCGGTATTTCGTGCACGGCGCGTCCGTCCTTAAAAAAGTGGAGTGGCGCGTCTATATGCGTACCGTTATGCGCGCACATTGAAAAAACGGAGAGATTATACATCTCTCCGTTCTCCATATCAACAATTCTTTCTCCTTTTGGAGTAGGATCTCCCTCGTACACGTGAGCCGAGAGAACCTCTTGTGAGATGTCTATTATTTTCATTTTAAACCTCTGCGGCTTTAAGAGTATTCTGCAAAAGCATTGTGATGGTCATAGGTCCAACACCGCCGGGGACGGGAGTTATATAGGATGCGACCGCACTAACCGACTCAAAATCCACGTCACCCGTGAGCTTGCCCTCGGCATTTCTGTTCATGCCGACGTCAATAACCACTGCACCCTCTTTAACCATATCCGCGGTAATGAAATCCGCCTTACCGATCGCCACCACAAGTATATCTGCGCGTCGGCAGACCTCTTTAAGATCCCTTGTCTTGCTGTGGCAGACAGTAACCGTACCATTTTTAGCAAGAAGAAGCAGAGCCATCGGCTTTCCAACGATATTTGAGCGACCGACAACCACACATTCCTTGCCCGATACGTCGATATTGGAACGGTCAAGAAGCTCCATAATGCCTGCAGGTGTGCAGGGCAAGAACTTGGGATCACCTATGGTTATTCTACCCACGTTGTATGGGTGGAAGGCGTCAACGTCCTTTTCGGGCTTTATGCGAAGTATAACGTGCTCCTCGTCAAGATGAGCAGGTAATGGGAGCTGAACGAGTATTCCGTGAACGCTTTTCTCTTCATTGAGCTTATCAATGAGCGCATCAAGCTCGTCCTGTGTCGTTTGCTCCGGCATTTCATAGACCCACGAATTAAATCCGACCTGCTCGCACGCCTTTTTCTTGTTGCGAACGTATACCTGCGATGCGGGATTTTCACCCACGATAACCACCGCAAGTCCGGGGCGCAAACCCGTTTTTTCATTATAAATTCTTACTTTTTCTGCAATTTCCTCTCTTATTTGAGCAGAAATTGCCTTTCCGTCAATGATATTAGCCATTTTCTTCTGTTGCAGGTGCTTCCTCGGATACGCCTGACTGAGCATTCTTTTTAACCACAATACGTCCGTAAACTACAAGCGCGCTCGCAAGAGCAAAGAGCAAGAAGCCGAGAAGTTGGGATACTCTGATTCCCGTTGATCCAATGTAAAGAGAGTCCGTTCTGAGTCCCTCGATAAACATTCTTCCAAAGCCGTACCAAGCAAAGTACCAAAGAGCAACCTCACCGTCAAATTTCTTCTTTTTGAAGAAGATATTGATAAGCACAAAGCCAAGAATATTCCAAAGAGATTCGTAAAGGAACGTGGGATGCACGTAAACCATTTTAGTAGTACCAAAATCGTTATATGTGTTGCTTGAAATAAGTCCCATACGAAGGAAGTGGAGAGGATGTCCCTCCTCAACCTGAGCACCGAATGCCTCACCGTTGAAGAAGTTGCCCCAACGTCCCATCGCCTGCGCGAGCATTACACCGGGGCCTGCGGCGTCATAGAGCTTTCTCCAGCTTATCTTCTTGATAAGACAAACAACAACTATAGTTGCCGCACCAAAGATGATACCGCCGTAGATAGCAAGTCCACCCGTACGGAGATTTATAATGTCCCATAGTGTCTTGAACTCGTGGTCACTGAACAAAACGTAATAAAGACGCGCACCGATAACACCGAAGAAAATCGTAAAGATAGCAACGTCGATAAGATCGTCAACCGTGATTCCCTGCTGCTTGCAGCGCCAAGATGCATAAGCAATAGCCATCACCATACCGAGTGCTATGCAAATGCCGTACCACATTACCGTGAAATCACCGATAGAAAATGCGATACTGCTGATATCTCCCTCACCTATGCCAAGGCCGGGAAATGAAACTGTAATATTTTTCATATTATCCTCCGTTTATTTGATCTTGATTTTTTATAACAGAAATTGCAAATCTTTCTTTGTCAAAGGAGCTTGACAGAAGCTCACATACATCTTCAAACGTCAAGCTCTCAATTATTTTTCTGTATTCAAAGCTGTTGCTACCCTCGAATACAAGATTGAGAAGCGAATGCGCCACGTCATCAACGGAATCAAAATCCCTTATAAATTCCGCCATCATAACGCGCTTGCATCTTATAAAATCGCGCTCGCAGAGTCCTTTTTCTCTGACCTCTGCAACGTATTCCCTAATCCTATCAAGCACCGCTTCGGGATTTTCACTCTCGCCGTATATGGAGTGGAATGCCACGTCGCGCGTTGTAGAATATCCGTAGGAATAGGATTCATTTATCATTCCGCTTTCAAAAAGCTCATTATAAAGCTCACCCGCGCGTGAAAAAAGCATCTCGTCAAGCACTGTCATAGCAACGTCACGCTTGAGCCGAGTCACTGCATCAAGGGAGGGATCATCATCCTTTATGCCTATTTCAAAAACGGGCGTGCTGACGGGCATTATTCTTTCGATATACTGCTTGTAAACTGCGCCTTCCGTTTTCACCGTAGGCAAAACGGGAGCTTCACCGCTCTCGACCTTCAAGTGCTTATCAACTATATCAAGCACTGCCGCGCAGTCAACGTCACCCGAAACCACAAGTGCCATATTGGACGGACGGTAGAACGATTTATAGCAGTCATAAAGCATTTCTGCACTGATTTTATTAACGGTGCTTTCAGTTCCTACAACGTCGGTAGAGAGCTTACCCTCTCCGTAGAGCGCAATCAAAAGATTCTGCGAAACGGAATCGTAAGGACTGTCAAGGCACATCCTTATCTCCTGAGTGATTATTCCCTTCTCGCTTTCAACGTTTTCTTTCGTGAAATAGGGCGAATAAACAAAGTCTATAAGCGCGGCAAGTGAAGAATCGAAATTCTCCGTACAGGAGAACATATACACCGTTTTATTGTTTGAGGTGTATGCATTCGTATCCGCGCCGAGAGATGCAAGAATCTCCGTAGCGTCGACTCCGTCCGCACTTGAAAAGAGCTTGTGCTCAAGAAAATGGGCAATACCCGCGGGATAATTCTTTATCCCTCCGTCAACGCTTGCGCCCTCCTCATAGACCGAGCCGAAGCGCACGCCGAGAAGCGCCGTTTTTAAGGTCATTTTCTTTGGAAAAACATAAACGTCAAGACCGCTTGGATGCTTGTAATAGTAATATTTTTCAGCGAGTCTTTCATCGGTAAAGATTGAAAATCTATTCATCGTCGCATTCCTCCTCTACTGATCCGTCTCCGCGCAAAAAATACACGGTGTGCAGAGAAAGTGATTTGGCGCATCTCACCACGTCTTCCTTTGTGAGTGAGTTGAATTTATCAATAAAATTGGCAAGCTCCGAGTCTATATTGTGAATGACTCTGCCAAGATAGAATTTTTCAATAGCCGACGGAGAATCCTTGAGCGCGGAATAAACATTTATCACCGATTTCTTTGCGGCAATAAATTCCGAGTCGCTTATATCTCCCCTCTGCATCGCAACGACCTGCTCTGAAATCGCGTCCTTGCAAAGCTCAAAATCATCCGAATCGATGCCCGTCGTTACGATTATCGCACCTCTTGCGCTATTATAGACCGAGGAGCATTCATAACAAAGTGACATTGCCTCTCTTATCTTCATAAAAAGCTTGGATATGGGCGAAGCACCGAGTATCTCGTTGCAAAGGAGCATAGCGCAGTAGTCCTCATCGCTCCACGTGGTGCGACAGTTAAAGCCCATAATAAGACGCCCCTGGCAAACAGGAAAATCCTCAATTATCTCGTTGGGCGCTTTAGTATTTTCAAGTAGCTTTATAGATTTTTCAAAGATTTCAAGGTCATTGCCAACTCCGATTGGCAATATTCGCTCAACCTCGTCATATATCTCGTCAAGCTCGCGCTCACCGACGTAGAAAACTATTATTTTTGCATTGTTTATAACGTACTGATATTCTTCAAAGAGAGCACGAGCAGAAAGCGCGTCTATTCTCTCATTCATGCTCTCAAGACGGTCAATGACACCGAGGGAGTCAAACATCTCCTCGCGGCATCTTATCGCCGAATAGGTGCGCGGCTCGTTTATCTGCGAATTGATTATGCTTTTATAATTTTCCTTCTCGCTTTTTACGTATTCCTCAAAAAACGTGCCCGTTTTTTCGTCCATAGCGGGATGGAAAAGCATCTCCCCCATCACCTCAAGCACGTCGGGAAGAAGCTCCTCGCCGCCTTCAAGATAGGGTGCGCGAATAATGTCGGCAGAAAGACCCAAAAGCTGAAGCCCGTCAAATTTTTGATTTTTAAAATTCACAAGCGTTGCATAAAGCTCGTCAAGGCGCTCGTTTATCTCTCTTTGCGAGGGATATTTCTCTGTTCCGCGCTTGAGCACGGATAAAAGGAGAGCGCGCGCAACGGATGCTTCTCTTTTCGGCGGCACTGCAAGAAAGAGTGAGATATTCTCACTTTTAAACTTGTCCGTACCGTATTTATAAATGCTTATACGCCCGTCTTTAGTCGTACTTTTTATATCAGTCATTTAAACATTCTCTTTCAATGCATATAGTTAGTTACATTTTACACTATTTTTCCTAATTTTGCAACGATTTTATAATAAAAAATTATAATAATTTGCGTTATTTTTTTTGAAAAATCTATTGACAATTTATAATGCTTATGCTATAATGTGTAAAGTGTTTTGCTTTACACTTAATTTCAGGAGTCAGCTATGTTTGAAAAGGATTGGAAAAAGTCATATCTTCTTGATTTTTACGGCGACGTTTTAACTGACCGTAAAAAAGAAGTTCTTGATATGTATTACAATGAGGATCTATCCCTTGCAGAAATAGCCGAGCAGATCGGCATCTCGCGTCAGGGCGTCCGCGACCTTATCAAAAAGGCGGAGGAGGAGATATTCTTCCTTGAGGAAAAGCTCGGTCTTGCTCAAAAGATGAGCGCCCTTAAAGCTCACTCCGACAAGCTGTTAAGCATCGCCGAGGCAAGCTCCCTGCCCCGTGAGATCGTTTGCGAGATAGAGGAGATCGCCGAAATAATTAAATAATACGGAGGTTAGTATATGGGTATGTTTGAAAGCTTGAGCGATAAGCTCAATAATGCGTTCAAAAAATTCAGAAACAAAGGAAAGCTCACCCCCGAAGACGTTAAAGCAGGTATGAGAGAAATTAAGCTCGCGCTCCTTGAAGCAGACGTAAACTTCAAGGTAGTTAAAAGCTTTGTCAACACCGTTTCCGAGCGCGCAGTAGGCGCAGAGGTGCTTGAATCCCTCCTCCCCGCACAGCAGATCGTTAAAATCGTTAATGAGGAGCTTATAAACCTCATGGGCGGCACTCAGTCAAAATTGACAATCGCCTCAGCACCACCAACCGTCATTATGATGGTAGGTCTTCAGGGCGCAGGTAAAACCACCCACGCAGGCAAGCTCGCAGGTCTTTATAAAAAGCAGGGCAAGCACCCCTTGCTTGTCGCTTGTGACATCTACCGTCCCGCCGCTATCAAGCAGCTGCAGATTGTGGGTGAAAAGCTCGATATTCCCGTTTTCACAATGGGAGATAAGGTAAATCCCGTCACCATCGCCAAAGAGGGCGTGGCTTATGCAAAGCAAAAGGGCTATGATATGGTGTTCATCGACACCGCAGGCCGCTTGCATATCGACGAGGAGCTTATGAACGAGCTTAAAGCTATAAAGGCAGAAACGAATCCTACCGAGATCCTTCTCACAGTTGATGCGATGATCGGTCAGGATGCTGTAAACGTTGCAGAAACCTTTAACGAGCTTCTCGACATCACTGGCGTTGTGCTCACAAAGCTCGACGGTGATACCAGGGGCGGTGCCGCTCTTTCGGTAAAGCACGTTACAGGCAAGCCGATTAAATTCATCGGTACGGGTGAAAAGCTTGACACAATTGAGCCCTTCCATCCCGAAAGAATGGCTTCGAGAATCTTAGGTATGGGCGACGTGCTCTCACTTATCGAAAAAGCTCAAGAGGCATACGACGAGAAAAAGAGCGCAGAGCTTGAACAAAAAATTCGCCAACAGAAATTTACACTTGACGACTTCCTTGATCAGTTCCAGCAGCTTCGCAATATGGGTGGAGTTGAGCAGATGCTCGGCATGATGCCCGGTATGGGTGGCTCGGCTATGAAGGACGTTAAGATAGATGAAAAGGCAATGGCTCACATGGAGGCGATCATTCGCTCAATGACCATGGATGAAAGAGTCAATCCCGAAATCATCAACTCCTCAAGAAAACAAAGGATCGCTAAAGGAAGCGGAACTTCTGTTGAAGAGGTAAACAGACTGCTTCGTCAATTTGAGCAAATGAAAAAGATGATGAAGCAATTCTCAGATCCCAAGAAAATGAGAAGAATGGGATTTGGCAGACGCGGAATGAAAATGCCCTTTTAATTAGTGGCTTTTTATAAAAAAACAAAAAAATAATTTATTTTATTCTTGGAGGAATATTATCATGGCAGTAAAAATCAGACTTAGAAGAATGGGTCAGAAGAAAGCACCCTTCTACCGTGTTGTTGTTGCAGACAGCCGCTACCCCAGAGACGGTCGTTTCATCGAGGAGATCGGTTACTACAATCCCATCACAGAGCCCGTTGAGATCAAAATCGATGCTGAAAAGGCAAAGAAGTGGATCGCTAACGGCGCTCAGCCCACAGAAACTGTTAAATCCTTGCTTAAGAGAAGCAACATCGTTGACTAATTAAAGGCAGGAGATAACGATGACAGATTTGAAGCAGATTTTGACAGACATTGCTAAGGCAATTGTCGACAATCCCAATGAGGTTACCGTTATCCTTACCGAAGATGACCGTAGCATTACCCTCTCCCTCAACGTTGCAGCCGAGGATATGGGAATGGTTATCGGTAAAAACGGAAAGATCGCTAAAGCTATCAGATCTGTAATTAAAGCAGCATCTGCTAACTGCGGCAAAAAGGTAAACGTGGAGATCAAATAATCCACTTTGCAAAATAAAAAATCCGACCTTGACTATGGTCGGATTTTTTATTATAATGTAGTTGGAAATTGGGATTTAGCGCGCACCATGTTCGCACTGACCAAACGATTAAAAAAGTTTTTTGGTTACTTTTTCCTTTTCGATTTTGCGTTAGCAAATGGCTGCCGTGAGGCAGACAAGAAAAGAGGTAACCGCCCGCCGCGCAGGCGAAAAAACGCCATTTCTTTT
>JBGVNP010000126.1:0-2287 GCA_045125655.1 Eubacteriales bacterium
TGTGCTGACGCTTTAGCGGCAGAATGGAGATTAAAATGATACGATATGCGCTAATAAAAGATATTCCCCAAATAGAAGCTCTGCTCTCGCAGGTATGCCTTGTGCATAACAATGGCAGACCGGATATTTTTAAGGTCGGAACGAAATACTCCGAGGAAGAATTAAAGATACTCTTAAAGTAATTCCACAAGACTAAGAGTGAATGTGTGTTGTTTAACGGACGACCGTTAATCTTGATTTTTGATGCCGCAACTCGCCTATTCTTTTTTTCTTCTCTGATAATCAAACCTTTTAAGAGCAGTTCGATCGAATGTCTTAGCATATAGACTGTAGGATTGTATAGATAAGAAGCATCGAATAAACTGTAATATAAAGTGAGCGCGGCAACATGGTATTCATAGGCCATATCAAAATATCTGTTTGCAGTCGTATTCATTTTAATCTCCATTCTGCCGCTAAAGCGTCAGCACAAATAGGAATGAAAGCCGGCTTATAGCGACGAAATTTAATATTTTTGTTGTATACTGTTTGCGAGGGAAGACACACTACAACGCACGGTAGGAGGAGTCGTAGAAGTACTTCTTGCTGAAAACAGTATTTTAATCAGTGTTAGGATCATCTTGTCAAGCACAAATAAGTGTTGCCTTAGAGCACGTACGCTAAGAATTGTTTTAACACCCGTTAGATTGTGTGATAATCCAGTCACTGTCTTTTCCTCGTATCTTAATTCGAGGAGGGGTATATTTGAAAGTTGTTTATCCGATTTGCTGTGGAGTAGATGTTCACAAGACATTTATCGTCGGAACGATAATTTCCACCACAGACGGTGTACAGCCTCACTACCAAAAGAAACGCTTTTCTACTTACAATTCCGACCTGCACCGTTTTGCCGATTGGCTCCTCACAAATAACTGCATAGATGTTTGTATGGAATCTACGGGCAAATATTG
The DNA here is from genome assembly GCA_045125655.1 of Eubacteriales bacterium. Taxonomy (GTDB): domain Bacteria; phylum Bacillota; class Clostridia; order Oscillospirales; family CAG-272; genus RGIG4608. Next base: position 951 of record JBGVNP010000126.1, read on the forward strand.
GGTTCCTGTGTTCAATATTCTTGAAGAACGTGGCATCCGTGTGACCATTGCCAACCCCAAATGGGTAAAAGCCGTAAAGGGTAACAAGGACGACACCAAAGACTCCAAGTGGATTGGTGATCTGTTTCGTCTGGGGCTTGTTCCCGGTAGTTTTATTCCGTCGAAGAAGATTCGTATTCTCCGTGAATTTACTCGCTACCGCTACAAGCTGGTTTCTATGAAAAGCAGTGAGAAAAACCGTTTTCAAAACGCATTCACCGTCTGCAACGTTGCTCTCGATTCTGTTGTCTCGGATATGTTCGGAAAGTCTGCAACTGCAATTACAGATTACCTGATATCCGAAAACTCCTTCGATCCGGAATACTGTGTCTCTCTTTTACAACGCTCTTTGAAAAAGAAGTCCGATTCCGTGCTTGAATCCATTGAAGGATATTCCATTACAGATGAGCAAAAACTTCGTATGAGAATTGTGCGTTCGCATCTTGATTACATCACAGATGCTATTGCACAGGTGGATTCTGCGATTGATACAATGGTTGCAGAGTTTGAAAACACGATCTCTTTGCTCCGTACCATTCCCGGTGTTGACCGCAATTCTGCCATTACCGTCATTTCCGAGATCGGCAACGATATGTCTCAATTCGGTTCCTCAAAGCGTTTGTGCTGTTGGGCAGGATTAACGCCCGGTAACAATGAATCTGCCGGCAAGAAAAAGTCTGTTCGCATTACACGTGCAGGAGTTTATCTCAAACCTGCATTGGTGCAAGTTGCCCTTGCAGCCGTGAAGGCTACAGACAATTCTTATTACCGCTTGAAGTATGAGCAGATTTCTAAACGCAGAGGAAAGAAACGAGCCATTATAGCCATTGCGCGAATGATCCTCACTGCTATTTTCCAAATGATGACCACGGGCGAGGTCTGGAATCCTACCGACTTGTTTAAGGTGGATATGCCCGAATCCCTTAAAGAGCGGCAATTATCCAAAGCCGTTAAGCAAGCCACTAAATTTCTTGAAAAGCAAGGATTAACCGTTTCTTAGATTGTTTTTATCTGTGTTTCGCCTTGCAAAAAAGTGTTTTAGTGCAGGGCTTTTTTGCTATGTCTTTATTCGGACGGGGCAATCATTACTTTCACGCTATTCCTCCATTTCATCTCCGTTTTTATAAGGTTACCGAACATGTCTATTATACCACACCCGCCCCGAAATTGCAAGAGGGCACCGGAGTTTTCCCTGATCCAATGTTCCCGAAAAAAGGTAAATGCCGCTGTCCCGTCAGCCTTTGAAAAACCCTTGACAAATCCAGAAATATCTGCTATACTATTACATATTGAAAATG
>JBGVNP010000127.1:0-1669 GCA_045125655.1 Eubacteriales bacterium
GCCAAATAACAGCACTAAAACATCTATCAGCTCAAATGCAAGCACTCTCTTTCCCCTGATAAATTTTGAGAAAAATCCAAGCAAAGAAACAATAACCAAAAACAAGGTTATCATTGACGGCCTTTCAAACACACTCAAAAAAGGAACGATACCAAGCATCGAAATCACTCCCAATTCAGGGAAGCACATTATAAGTGCCATAAAAATCATGACAAAGAGAATGTCGATAAGGATAATTGGATTTACAAGGTATGTTATAAGTCCAAGAAATGCCGAAACGGTAAATACTATCGGATAGCTGCCTCCGGAAACCGAATTATCCGCTTCAAACTTGCTCTCGTCAAGATGCAGAATATGATTTATAACGTAATATGATACTCTGCTTTTTACCAACGCTTCGCCCAATCTTCTTTTGGATGCGAGCAACGGTATGGCAAGCACGGAAAGCACAATTCCAATAAACACGTTAACCATATCTATATCGGAAGTAAAATAATATTTAAGCATCGATATAAACACAGTAACAAACGCGAACGAGAATAAAGACACTCCCCATATTCTGAGGTATGATTGAATCATGCGCGATGATATTTCAGTCACAAGCCTGCATACAAAGCTCTCTTCATAAAGCTTTGCCACCCTGTTTCGCAGAGCAAAGCTTCCGAATATGGACTTTTTCTTAATGAAATGATGCAGACTTCCCTTTTCCCAAAGACTCTCTAATTTAGCATAAAGCCCTGAAAAAATATACCCTATAAAGCTACCCTTTATAGTTCTGGAAATTTTTTCAGCCCAAAGAGACAAGAAAAAGATGATCTGACCATAATTTCTCTTCTTTTGGCTTTTTTCTATTTTTTTACTTTTTTTATCGTTAAATAATCCGTTTTCCTGTAAATTATTCAAAATATCACTCCTTAAGCAGTGAATTATTATTTTTCGAGAAGGTCCGGTCGCTTTTCGCGAGTTACCCTTAGAGCCTGCTCCCTTCTCCATTTGTCTATCTCTGCGTGATTGCCCGATATAAGTACGTCGGGCACCTTTTTGCCATGAAATTCATAGGGACGCGTATATTGAGGATATTCAAGCAAGCCGCTTGAGATGCTCTCCTCCTCGTAGCAAGCCTTGTCGGAAAGCACGCCGTCCTTAAGACGCGAGATGCAATCCACAAGGATGCACGCGGGCAGCTCGCCGCCCGTGAGAACGTAGTCACCGATAGATATCTCTTCGGGCTGTATCTCCTCAAGCGCGCGGGTGTCAATTCCTTCGTAATGACCGCAGATGATGATGAGATTATCATATTGCGCAAGCTCTTCTGCCTTTTTCTGAGTCAGAACAGCCCCCTGTGGGCTCATATATATTGCCTTGGATTTTATTTCGGTTCCAAGCTCCTGCTCAACCTGATTTTTTACAAATTCATAGCAATCGCAAACGGGCGGTGCCATCATAAGCATTCCAAAACCGCCACCGTAAACGGTATCATCGACCTTGCGGTGCTTGTTATTAGCAAAATCGCGAATATTGTGCGCGTGAACAGATACGTGTCCCGCTTTTTGCGCCCTTCCTATTATGCTCTCTCCAAGCACACCCGAAACAAGCTCGGGAAAGAGTGTCATTATATCAAATCTCATTTTAGTCCAACATTCCTTCTATCAGCTTAACGAAAATTCCG
>JBGVNP010000128.1:0-2946 GCA_045125655.1 Eubacteriales bacterium
AATATAACAATGAATGGTGGTATACGGAGTATAATGAGATGCTTAGCCAATTTGAGAATTTTTCATTGGAAACTTACGGCAATATCTCGGGCATTTATACAGAAGATTTCTTTAATCACCTTGTGTTTAATGAAGAAACAAATGTATATGAAGCAGCGGATATAGGTGTAGAAGTATATTTTGAAGATGGCATTCTTGTTTATTTTAAGCAAAACGGAAAATTAATATTTGGAAATGTTGGTTCAACAGTTATCGAAATTCCTGAGAGCTATCAGCTTTGGACAGGAATAAATAATTAAATAAATGGCCACGGCTAGAAACGAGCCGTGGCTTTTAATATTTTTAAGAAAGAACATAGAAATATTTATAAAGTTTCAAACAAATCCCTCAAAAATATTGACTTTTTAATAAATCTGTTTTATAATGTAAGTTGATAAATTTTGCTTTGCTATTGCAAGGAAAGGATGACTGTTATGGCAGAATTTTTAAGTGCTAATGATAAGAGAACGTGCTATTGCGCGCATGTCACAGAAGAATATATTGGTAAGGACGTTTGCGTTATGGGTTGGGTTCAGCGTCAGCGTGACCTCGGTGCACTCATCTTTATCGATCTTCGCGACAGAACGGGTATCGTTCAGCTCGCATTTGACGACACTACAGACAGAGAAATTTTCGACAAGGCATTCTCTTGCCGTGCCGAGTACGTTGTTTGCGCTCACGGTACTGTAAGATACAGAGGCGAGGGTGCTATCAATAAAAATCTTCCCACAGGTATGCTTGAGGTTTACGTTAAGGAATTTAAGATCCTCTCAGTAGCTCAGACACCTCCCTTTGAGGTAAACGATGCAAAGAAGGTTAAGGACGAAACGGCTCTTAAGTACCGTTATGTTGATCTTCGCCGTCCCGAGCTTCAGAGAAACATCAAGATGCGCCACGACATCGCTCGTATCGCGCGTGAATATTACTATGAAAACGGCTTCTTCGAGATTGAAACGCCCATGATGATCAAGCCCACTCCTGAGGGTGCGCGCGACTATATCGTGCCTTCTCGTATTCACAAGGGCAGCTTCTATGCACTTCCTCAATCTCCCCAGATCTACAAGCAGCTTTTGATGCTTTCGGGATTTGACAGATACATTCAGCTTGCACGTTGCTTCCGCGATGAGGACCTTCGCGCAGACCGTCAGCCCGAGTTTACACAGATCGACCTTGAGATGAGCTTTGCTACTCAAGAGGACATTATGGGTATGAACGAGGGCTTTATCCAGCGCGCGTTCAAGGAAACTCTCGGTGTGGACGTTCAGCTTCCCATGCAGAGAATGACATATAATGAGGCGATGAACCGTTACGGTTCAGATAAGCCCGACACAAGATACGGAATGGAAATTATTGATATTTCCGATGCTGTTAAGAGCAGTGAGTTCGTAGTATTTAAATCCGCGCTTGAAATGGGCGGAAGCGTTCGCGGTATCGTTGCCAAGGGCGCAGCTGCAACTCTTACAAGAAAAGAGATAGACAAGCTTACAGAGCATGCAAAGGGAATTGGAGCAAAGGGACTTGCTTACGTTCGTTGGGTTGATGATGCTCCCAACTGCTCATTTGCCAAGTTTATGACCGAGGACGAGCTCAATGCTATTTATACAACAGTTGGACTTGAAAAGGGTGACGTGCTTCTTATCTGTGCGGACAAGAACAAGGTAGTTCTTCCCACACTTGGCGCGCTCCGTCAGATCGTTGCAAGAAAGCTCGATCTTATTCCCACAGGCGTGTTCAACTTCCTTTGGATCACAGAATTCCCCTTCTTCGAGTGGAATGAGGAAACAGAGCATTGGGACGCTATGCACCATCCATTCACAATGCCACTTGAGGAATGCTTGCCCTATCTTGAGAGCGATCCCGATAAGGTTTATGCGAGATGCTATGATATGGTACTTAACGGTACAGAGCTTCTTTCCGGTTCTATTCGTATCACTGACTGGCAGCTTCAGGAGAAGATGTTCAAGGCACTTGGACTCACTCCCGAAGAAATTGATGCAAAATTCGGCTTCCTTGTAGAAGCGTATAAATACGGTGCACCGCCCCACGGTGGCTCCGGTATGGGTCTTGACCGTCTTGCAATGGTTATGACCGAGGCAGATAGTCTTCGTGACGTTATCGCGTTCCCGAAGGTACAGAACGCAAGCGAGCTTATGAGTAAGTGTCCTGCTCCTCAGGACGACAAGACTCTTGCAGAGCTTGGCATCGCAGTTATTGCGGAAGATAAATAATTATGGATTATAATTCACAGTCAAATGAATATGAATTTGCACGAGCTTATTTTCTTGCAGATGAATATGAGCTTTGGCGAGGAAGATCCAAAGGAATGAGCTTTCATCAAAAAATGACCATGATCCCGTTTGGACTTTTCTTCCTTGTGTTTGCTCTTTTTTGGACGGCGGGTGCAAGCTTTGCTGCCGGTCCAATGGGACTTTTCGGCTTGCCTTTTATTGCGGTGGGCGCATATCTGGTATTTGGCAAAAGCATAGTGGGCAAAAAGACCTATTATGTTATCACTAATCGCAGAATATATCGTTCGCGGATGGGAAAGGTCGATATGGTGGAGCTTTCCAATCTTCCGCCCATGAGAGCCGAGGGATATACAAACGGCGCAGGATCAATATACTTTGGTGAGCATCATTACAGATCGGGTGGCAAAAACCACTACGGTGTTGTATTTACCATTGAAAACGTCGATAATATTGCCGAGGTGCAAAGAATTATCAGCGAGGCGCAGAGAAATTCATAAAAAACTATTTACAAAAAAATAAAAATCGAGTATAATGCTTATATAAGATAAAGCCGATGAAGGAGAAGAAACCAAATTTCCGTCACACAGAGAGCGCGCCCTTTGGTTGCGAGGCGCGTTGGCGGAGATGGCTTGTGCGCTCTGAAGGTGCCGTCATCAAA
>JBGVNP010000129.1:0-4405 GCA_045125655.1 Eubacteriales bacterium
GTTAGTTTAAGAAAAGAGGATGCCACTTTTTGGGAAAAGTGTCCGCGAACCCCCAAAACTCGGCTTCGCTCGTTTCGGGGAACCCCGGCGCGCAAAAACCTTTTAATCAGCTTCGCGCAATAGCCATATAGTTTGTGCTGATTTGGCAAGACTTCGCGCAAATCGTTCCGCGCGAGATTCTATCGCGCCCTTGTGTCATTCTGGAGGGAGCATAAGCGACCGATAGAATCCCGGTACGGACACAAGGGCAGCTCCAGAATGACAACGCGCGGAACATAACGTTTTTCTCGCCATTTTAACAGGCGGCTCGAAAAACTGTAATTTGCTACCTCAACTAACTGTTTCTTCGTTAGCACAGACTTTATTATATGGCACATAGTAAGTAAATTTTAGAAAATTACTCCGTAGGGGTAATTTTCGTAGTTTTGAAAGTATGGTGCATACGTCACGCTTGCGTGTAAGTATGTACCGTGCTTTCTAAACCGATAATTCGCTCGCAAATTGTCGAAAATTTACGTAAAGTCTGCAGAAACCAAGCGGTAAAGTTTTTCGGGGTGTGGGGTAGCGAAGCGGCGCAAGCGTAATGAATAACAGTCCGGTGGACTGTTAGAACGCGAGCGTGACCGAGCCGAAGCGAGAAGTTTTTTCAAAAAAGCCCCACATTTTTTTAACTAACTTCTCACCATTGAATATCAATTTATTCGTCAAAAAACGCTTTTTATAAAAAAATATTGAAATTATGAAAAAAACTCTTGCAAAATAGGAAAAAATGTTTTATAATAAATTGTAAAACTATGCGCATACGCATTATGGAGGTATTTTTATTATGATTATGGCTGGCGATTTCAGAAACGGCGTAACCTTTGATATGGGTGACGGTACTGTTTGGCAGGTTGTTGAATTTCAGCACGTTAAGCCCGGTAAAGGCGCTGCTTTCGTTAGAACAAAAATGAAGAACGTTATCACAGGTGGTGTTGTAGAAAGATCCTTTAACCCCACAGATAAGTTCGAAAACGCTCATATCGACAGAAAGGATATGCAGTATTCTTACACAGACGGCGATCTCTATTATTTCATGGATATGGAAACATACGATATGCTTCCCCTTAACAAGGAAAAGCTTGGCGACAACTTTAAGTTCGTTAAGGAAGAAATGATGGTTAAGATCATTTCCTACAAGGGCAACGTATTCAGCGTTGAGCCCCCCACATTCGTTGAGCTTGCAGTTGCTCAGACCGATCCCGGTTTTGCAGGCAACACAGCTACAAACACACTTAAGCCCGCAACACTTGAAACAGGTGCTGTTATTAAGGTTCCGCTCTTCATTAACGAGGGTGAGGTTCTTAAGATCGATACAAGAACGGGTGAGTATCTCTCTCGTGCATAATTAGATCACGAATTTTTATTAGCCACACGGCGAAAGGAGAAGATTATGACACTTTTTGAAAAAGCTGCTTATTTGCGCGGACTTGCTGACGGCGTTGACTTTGATAAGACAACTCCCGAGGGTAAGATTCTTGCTGCTCTTCTTGATCTTGTAAGCGATATTGCTGATGAGGTTGAGGCAATAAACGAGGATATTCTCGATCTTCAGGATTACGTTGAGGAAGTTGACGAGGACCTTGCAGACGTTGAGGATTTCCTTGACGAGGAATGCGATGGCGATTGCGATAACTGTGACTGTGACGGCGATTGTGACGATTGCGAATTTGGTGACTGCGATTGCGATTGCGACTGTGATTGTGATGACGACGATATGTTCTTTGAGGTTGAATGCCCCTCTTGTGGAGAGGTAGTTTGCTTTGACGAAACAATCGATCCCGAAAATCTTGCTTGTCCCGCTTGCGGTGAAAAGTTCACCTGCGAATTCGTTGACGAGGATGAAGAATAATAGCGAACTTTAAATAAAGTCCGCAAAGTAAAACGAACTTATCGGAGAAATCTTTGTCGGATTTCTCCGATTTTTGTCTAAAAGGATTTTTAATATATGAAAATTATGTTCGCCTCCGATATACACGGAGATTTTGAACGTGCGAAAAGGGTTTTTGAAATCTATGATCGCGAGGGTGCGGAAAAGCTCATTTTGCTTGGCGATCTGCTTTATTTTGGGCCGAGAAACACCTTGACCGAAAGATATGATCCTCGTGGCGTTATAGGACTTTTGAACGAGAACAGAGAAAAACTGCTTTGCGTTCGCGGAAACTGCGATGCCGAGGTCGATCAAATGGTGCTTGACTTTCCAATTATGGCAGAATACGCCTACCTTTGCATTGACGGATATAACATTATCCTTACGCACGGTCATAAAATAAACAAGGAAAACGCGGAATTTTTGAGACGCGGTGAGATACTTATCCACGGTCATACTCATATTCCGTGTATAGAAAAATTTGGAGAGGGAAATATATATATAAACCCCGGCTCCACAACTTATCCAAAGGAAAACAATCCACCCTCATATGTGATATATGAGGACGGCGCTTTTGAGATAAAACGTCTTGATAGCGGAGAAATTATAAATAAAATTGATTTAAGAAAGGATACTTGATATGGCACATATTATTCAGAACACAGAAGAATTTGATGCTCTCCTTAATGGAGAAAAGCCCGTGCTCGTTGACTTTTTTGCAACGTGGTGCGGTCCTTGCAAGATGTTTGCACCCACATTTGACGAGTTTGCTTCCGAGCACGCAGAAATAGAGTGCGTAAAGGTTGACGTTGACCAGTCCGGTGAGCTTGCAAAAAGATACGGAATTATGAGCATTCCCACAATCATTCTTTTCAAAAACGGTGAGCCCGTAAAGAAAAACGTTGGTACTCTCGATTTTGAAGAGCTTGAGGATTTTGTTATCTAAAAGGTAATGACTATGAAAAAGAAAACGGAGGTTTCTATTATGAATAAGATTTTGATCGCTTTGGCAATAATTGTTGGTGTTCTTCTCGTAGCAGTTCTTGGTTTCAAGCTCTACGATTACATAGGCGCGGCTGAATTCTACAACAATTCCGAGGTTATGTTTGCAACACCCGGTGTTGCTGATTCCAACTTTGTTCCTCAGGGTATGACATACGACGAGGCAAGCAAGACATATTTCTTCACAGGTTATATGGGCAAGCCCATTCTCGGTGAGCTTGGTGATGATGTTGCATCCCGTGTTTACGTAAGAAAGGAAAACGGTGACGTAACCTTTACAAGACTTCTCAATGCGGACGGCACTCCCTATACCGACCATACGGGCGGCGTTGAATATTTCGGCGACTACGTTTACGTTACAGGTGAGGATAGTCACGGTCTTGACGTTTTCAGTGCAGCAGATATACTTGAAGGAAAGAACGAAACAAAGATGCTCGGTACAGTGAAGACTTACAACTCTCCCGCGCACACATACACATTCAACTACGGTGAAAAGAGATATATTCTTGCAGGTTCTTACCACAAGGATGAAACGGTTTATCTTACGCCCGATCACGAGAGATTTACAACTCCCGCTGGCGATAATAACACATCCGTTATGACTGTGTTTGAACTTAGTGCAGAAGCGGAATTCGGTATCGTTCCTACACCTGTTGCTATTATTTCCGCAAGAGAAATGATCCAGGGTATTTGCATGACTCCCGACGGACAGATGGTTGTTTCCACATCTTGGGGACTTGCAACATCCGAGCTTTTCTTCTATGATCTCTCCAAGGTTACAGGTGGCGAAACACACAATTATGCAGGTAAAATCAAGTACGGAGATCTTGAAAAAGAAGATCCCAATGCTTACGAAGAACCATTTAATTTTGACGTAAAGCTTTACTATCTTGATTCTGCTGCCCTCGTTGACTCTGTAATCGCTCCCCCTATGAGCGAGGAGCTTGTTTGCATCGACGGTAAGATCGTAGTATTCTGCGAGTCCGCTTGCAACAAGTATTTGTTCGGTAAGCTCACAACGGGCTTCAGCACATACGGTTATAAGTACGAACAGCTCACGAAATAATATTCTAATAACAAACAATAAAAATCTCCCCACTTGGGGAGATTTTTTTAGCGCTTTGAATTTTGATTTGTCGAGCTGTTGAAAAAGTTAGTTTATGTTAGGATAAATGTTCTTTTTCGAGAAAAAGAACCAAAAAGCTTTTTAATCAGCTACGCGCGAGTATCCATACACGCGCGTCCGTCGCTTTGCTCCGAGATCCTTCAGTCGTTGCGCCCGACGACTTCAGTCGTCATTCTCGAGCGTAGCGAAGAATCTTGGGCGCAACTCCCTCGAGGATGACGCGCATGGTTTGTGCTGATTTAGCAAGACTCCGCGCAAATCGTTCCGCGCGAGATTCTATCGCGCCCTTGTGTCATTCTGGAGGGAGCATAAGCGACCGATAGAATCTCGGTACGGACACAAGGGCAGCTCCAGAATGACAACGCGCG
>JBGVNP010000130.1:0-1629 GCA_045125655.1 Eubacteriales bacterium
AAATCCGAAAAGAAGAAGGACGGCATCTATAAAGACGTTACATCTCACGATATCGTGAAATACGGCTTGATTCCTGAGCTTACGGGACGTATACCCGTCATCGTAGCGCTCTCCGAGCTTGATAAGGATGCTCTTAAGAGAATTATTACCGAGCCTCGCAACTCTCTTCTCAAGCAGTATATTAAGCTCTTCTCTATTGACGGTGTCGAGCTTGAATTTGAAGATGATGCAATCGGAGCAGTTGCCGAGCTTGCCATCGAACAAAATACAGGCGCACGCGGACTTCGCTCAATAATGGAAGGATTTATGATGCAAATGATGTATTCAATTCCCTCACGCGACGATATTCAAAAGATCGTTATCACGAGAGAAACCGTACTCAACAAAGCAGAACCTAAATATATTCTTAAATAAAAAAATGCTGTTGCAATTGCAACAGCATTTTTTTAACATCCGCAGGTCTTATTATCCGTACGTTTATTTGAAAGTTGCGAACCGCCCGCGCTGAATTCGTGCACAGGAAATGCCATGTGATTGAAGATCTCACAAGGATTTTCTTCGGAATGAGTTGTGCATTCCTTGTCAGGCACCATATATTCAGTAGCATGAATAAGATACTGTGCGGGTCGTACAAGTCTAACTATAGAGAATATACCTATTGATACAGTAAGATACCGATCACAATCATCAATCAGTCCACCGCTGAGATTACGGGTTACACCATCAGGAATATCTCCACAGCTACAGCAACAGAAACAACAATGGCTGTGTTTCTTTTCTATAACTTTAACACCGAGAATTATCGGGTTAAGTGCCTCTACTATTGCTGTTGGCAAATTACCTTCGCTGCAGCAAAGATCAATTGGCATATCACAAAAACCGCTTGTTCCGTTGCTCTTGAAAACGTTAAGATTATTCTCTCCGCCAAAAAGGATTACGTTCTTATCAATTACGGCTACACCGTCAAAATCTTGAATTCTGGACGGTGCAAGACATGCTTCAAACGTAAGCTTAATATAGAGCCTTATATTTACTGAATAAAATCCTTTGTTGAACGCAATGGGATCAACGGTAATATTTGCCCAAGCAATGCAAGAATCCTTGACTCTTATGTTGCTTGTTCTATCGATAATCTCATTTCCAAAATTAGTGAGAAAGACTCTAACATTTTCGTAGCAATCTCTATCTCTACACGAGTCAAGAACACGATTTGCATCAATACAAACCGTGTCTTTTCCGTTGCCTAGTCCTGAACAAGTAAATCTATTGTCCGACATACAAAATTCCTCCAAAAAAATAATAAGAAAGAGATTCATCTCTTCCTTATCATACTATGCTTAATTTGGAATTTTGACAACTTTAAAATAGTTTTCTCATTCGTTCAAGTGCATTTTTTTCAATTCTTGATACTTGAGCCTGCGAAATCCCTATCATTTCAGCCACTTCCACTTGAGTTTTGTTTTTATAAAATCTCATATCAATAATACTGCGCTCGCGCTCATTCAACGTTTTCATAGCTTCATGCAAAGCAATTCTCTCAAGCCATATATCATCACTCGCGCCGGCATCGCTTAATTGGTCAATGACGTAAATAGAATCGCCATTGTCGGTATAAACAGGCTCATATAG
>JBGVNP010000131.1:0-3695 GCA_045125655.1 Eubacteriales bacterium
ACGATATCACTCAAAAAGTGCACAATAACGTAAAATAGCAGACGATAACGTGAAATAATCCACGATAACAGGAAATATTTCCAGTTTTTTCCAATTTGGGGTGGTAGAGGCCGCAAGTTCAAGTCTTGTCACTCAGACCAAAATCCGTAGGAATTGTACAAATTCTTACGGATTTTTCTTTTTGTTTTTGTTAATGTTCAACATATTTTTGAGTTTTTCGTTCTTAATTCGTTTGAAAGTACATACAAAGTACATACAGCCAAGGTATGTACACGTTTTTGGAAAGGTATGTACTAACTCAACGAGAAAAACCTCAAAAAGCCTTATAAATCAAGGGTTTTCAGCTTTGGCCTCTACCTTTTGCAGTGGTAGAGGTTTAAACTTGCGACCTCTACTCATATTTGCCATGATACAATTTATTCGCTATTAAAGCAAATAACCTTTAAGGAGACAAACATGGCACACATTATGCAAAAAACAAACGGCACTTATCTCGTGCGCATATCCTGTGGACGAGACATTATGACCGGCAAACAGATCTTACGAGGTCGCATCTTTAAGCCCTCAAAACCCAATCTTTCGTCCAAGAGATTCGAAAAAGAGCTTGGTGACTTTATTGAAAGCTTTACCAACGAATTACAAAGCGAGAGGAATAGAAAAAAGCCGGAAAACAAAACTGTATCCGACTTCGCCCAAGAGTACCTTTCTATTCAGCGCTCTTCCCTTTCCCCCGGAACTTTTTTCTTTTACGAAAAAATTATAGAACAGCATATTCTTCCTATGTTCGGACGTATGCGCTTACATGACATCAAAACCTATCACGTGCAAAGTTTTATTTTAAAACTCAATTCTCTTCCAAGAGGTGACGGCAAACCAGGACATATCGCACCTTCCACTGTTAAACGATACACGAGCGTTTTGCGCTCAATGCTAAGCATGGCATATAGAATGTATTATATGGATGACGACATAGGATTGTCTCGCCGTCTGACGTTTCCCAAAGAAATTTATCATGAGATAGATATTTTCTCTATTGAGGAAACAAAAGCAATTCTTGAGGCTACAAAAATGGAACCCATTCATATACGTGTTCTCATAGAACTTGCTTTATTTACAGCTCTGCGACGCGGTGAACTTGTAGGTCTCAAATGGTCGGACATAGATTTCGAAAAGCAGCAATTAACCGTCAAACGAAGCATTTACAAACCCAAAGGTGAAAATGCGATTGAGAAAGAACCTAAAACACTTTCAAGTATTCGCACGATTTCTATACCGAACTGTCTATGTGAAACGCTACAGTATTACAAAAAGAAGCAAGCAGAAAATTCCCTCTCGCTCGGTGAGCGTTGGAAAAATCTTGATTATCTATTCACTGATGAGTTCGGCAACGTAATGAATCCCCAAACGCCGACTAAACAGTTTTCAAAATTTCTTGAGCGGCACAATATTCGCCACCTAAAATTTCACTGTTTGAGGCACACATCCGCCACACTTTTACTCTCCGGTGGTTGTGACATCAAAACCGTTTCAGCACGTCTCGGACATTCGAGCATCGAAACAACTAACATCTACGTTCACGCGATTGAAAGTATAGACAGAAAAGCAGCAATAATGTTTGATTTCTTCGTTAAAGAATAAATTCTTACTATAGGAAAGCGGTGGGCATTTCTGCTCACCGCTTTGTGGTTCAGCCTGTGCGTACATTGTGCGTCGCAGGCTCTTGTTTTGTTTAATTTATTTTGTCATTGATGCAGTAGTAACCATCTTCGTTACCGATCTGTACAGTGCCGCCGTTGCCGTCGCTGACCCATACGCCACCGAAGGTTTCTTTTTTATAAGCACTGCCGTCATATCCTCTACCGAGAGCATAAGCACCCCATTCATTAAAGTCTGACGGGAGCCATGTAGGAATAATCGCATCCAACTGCTCCTGTGTCATATCGGTAAAGATGATCTTTCCCATATTAGTCCATGCAAAGGAATATCCCATACCCGGTCCTATTACTGCGGCATAGCAGATTTCCGTACCAATTACCATAGAAAGATTCAAATCGGTATTTGTAATGATAATATCACCAAGAGTACCAGCATTATTATCGCCTTCCTTGTTTTGACTGCCTGCACCAATTACAGAAGCAAGTCCGTCACCGTTGTTGCTTGCCGTAATCTCAGAATCCTTTAGAGTTATATTACCCATCGTACCACCATAGTAGCCCATACCGATGGCTGCAGCGTGTGATATTTCCATAAAATCATCACTATTATAATAACCACCTGCTGCAGTAACGATAGAATTCTCAATCAAGATATTTCCCATAGAAGCATCGGATGTACCAATAGCTGCACCACTGCCATCTGATGAGCCACCTCCGGTAGCATCCACACGGGCATTACGGATGGTGATATCACCTGCGGTAACGCCGTTATTTGCGCCGATACCTGCGTTGCCATCGGTTGCCGTTACGGTCAGCTTGTTGTTCTCTTTGGTAAGGTCGCCTTCGATGATTACATTAGAAGCATTGCCAAGAGAAATGCCGCCGTTTACGGTATGCTCGGCATCGCCTGCAATAATGAGTGTCAATGTCTTGCCGTCTGCCACAGTAATGGGAGCTGTGAGCTTCACGCCACTTGTTCCGGCATCAAAGATAACGGTTACATTCTCTGCAATATTCAGCGAAACGTTATACTCGTTGCCATCGCCAACAATCAAGACATTTTCGGTGATGTCAACAACGCTTCCGTTTTCGTATTGCGACAAATCCAAAGAAGGAATCGCATATTCTTTCGCACTCACGCCATAGTTATAGAGCGCCTTGACGAGCTTACCCATAGTTTCACTTTCCCTCTTAGCGCTAAGATAATCGTCTACGCTGACCGAGAAGGCATTAAATAGAACACCATCGGTACGGATCTCAAAGTTGAACTTCTTATCAAAGTTGGTAGGAGCAATTCCGTCGGTCTTGAAGATGCCATCAACAACCTTTGCGGTAACGTTTACTCCGTCAAGATAGAGCGTTTGACCTTCTGCGAGGTTTACCTTGATCTTAAGATAGTTTACCTGTCCAAATACAACCGTGTAGCCTTCAAATCCATTGTCGAGAGCAGGCCATTCCGTCTCGCGAATCTCTCTATCAGAGCCGACGTAAACATCGGTCATAGAATTGTGATCTTTATATTCGCTTGCGGCAGTACCGTAAGCGAGAATATCGTTTACAAGGGTGACGAGAGCCTCATCGTCCTCGTATTCCTTACGAAGCGCCAAGAGGTTTTCTTCAACGGTGTAAGAAAGCTTGCTTGCTTTTTCCTCATCGCCTAAGAGAAGATAAGCATCGATCTTATCGCCCATGCACTGAGGATTGATGCCTTCAAGGGTGAATACGTACATTCCCATTTCGGCATTGTATATACCGCTTACTACGGTTTCTCTGCCGAGGAAGATAAACTTCATCTTCAAGGTTTCGGTGCTTACGCCATCACCGAAGGCGGTAACGTAATATTTCATCGAGAGGTCGCCGCCGATGTTGAGCTGTTGACCGTAGAAGTCGAACTGCTTCATACCGCAGGCGCACTTTCCGTCCACAAAGCTGTGGGGATCGGTTGCTCCGTACTCAGAGCCGCAGAGGTCGCAGATATCGCCATGCTGGCAGGTGGCCTTGTTCTCGTCCAACTCGGTGGTATGGCTTTCCTTTGCTTCC
>JBGVNP010000132.1:0-9305 GCA_045125655.1 Eubacteriales bacterium
GTAGTGCTAACTCCATTATAGATCCCTGCACAAGTGCAGGTTTTACTCGGCTCGCTAAAGCTCCCTCGCAAAACTTCGCTCCGCTCAGGATGACACGCTGAAACAACGCAGGTGCTAACAACCTGCTAAAATTATCTCACCACTAAATCCCAATTTATCATTCATATATCTTAATTTTTCCAAATTCGCGGAAAATATTTATTAATCGTTAAAAAAATCTCAAAAAATGCATTTACAAGATTGAAAAAATATGATATACTAACTATGTATGATAAAAAATCAACAAAGTTAAAAAATCTTTAAAAAAGAGGTAATTAATATGGCAAACAAGGTTTTAGTTGAAACCTCTGCAAGACATCTTCATTTGTCTCAGAGTACTATTGAAACACTTTTTGGAGCAGGTCATCAGCTCACAAAGAAAAAAGACCTCTCCCAGCCCGGTCAGTATGCGTGCGAGGAAAAGGTTGAGGTTATCGGCCCCAAGGGCTCTCTTAAGATGAGCGTTCTCGGTCCCGCAAGAGGTGCGGATCAGGTTGAAATCTCCCTCACAGACGCTCGTTCCATCGGCGTTGTTGCTCCCGTTAGAGAGAGTGGTGACATCGCAGGTAGTGGCGCGTGCATCCTTCGCGGTCCTTGCGGTGAGGTTGAAATCGCTCAGGGCGTTATCGCCGCTAAGCGTCACATCCACTTGACACCCGCAGACGCTGAGGCATTCGGCGTAGCAGATAAGCAGATAGTTAAGGTTAAGCTCGACACACCCAGAGCTCTCATTTTCGACGACGTCGTTGTTCGTGTATCACCCAGCTTCGCAGCTGCTATGCATATCGACACCGATGAGTCCAATGCAGCAGGTTGCTCCGGCGTAGTTTACGGCGAGATCCTTGCTTAAAGTGTAACACAAACCAATCAATAATTTTTAAACTTATTACATAAGGAGTAAAAGAAAAATGAGCAAAGAATTTACATGCGAATACGCAATGAGCCGCGAGGTTGAAGAAATGTGCGTAGTAGCTAAGGGTCCCAAGCACGGACCTGCTCCCATTCCTGAAGAAGGCAAATGGGTTGAAGCTAAACAGATCAGCGACATCTCCGCTTACACACACGGTGTGGGCTGGTGTGCGCCCCAGCAGGGAGCTTGCAAGCTTTCCCTCAACGTTAAGAACGGTATTATCGAAGAAGCACTCGTTGAAACAATCGGCTGCTCCGGTATGACACACTCCGCTGCTATGGCGGCAGAGATCCTTCCCGGCAAGACTCTCCTTGAGGCACTCAACACAGACCTTGTGTGCGATGCTATCAACACAGCTATGAGAGAGCTTTTCCTTCAGATCGTTTACGGTCGTAGCCAGTCCGCGTTCTCCGAGGGCGGTCTTGTTATCGGCGCAGGTATGGAGGACCTTGGTAAGGGCGAGCGTTCAATGGTAGGTACAATGTACGGCACAAAGGCAAAGGGTGTTCGTTACCTTGAAATGACAGAGGGCTACTGCACAAGAATGGCTCTTGACGAAAACAACGAGGTTATCGGCTACGAATTCGTATCTCTCGGCAAGATGACTGACTTCATCAAGAAGGGACTTGAGCCCAACGAAGCATACGAAAAGGCAAAAGGCACATACGGAAGATTCAATGATGCTGTTAAGTACATTGACCCCCGTAAGGAATAATAAGGAGGTAGCGTACAATGGCAAAATTTGAAGGTTACGACAGACGCGAGGCGAAGATCCTTGCTTGTCTTAAAGAATACGGCATCAATTCTATTGATGAATGTAAAGAAATCTGCGATGCTTATGGTATTGACCCCTATAAGATCGTTGAAGAAACACAGCCCATCTGCTTTGAAAATGCAAAGTGGGCATATACAGTAGGCGCGGCAATCGCAATCAAGAAGGGTTGCACAAAGGCATCCGATGCAGCAGCTGCTATCGGTATCGGACTTCAGTCCTTCTGTATCCCCGGCTCCGTTGCTGAAAACCGTAAGGTTGGTCTTGGCCACGGAAACCTTGGCGCAATGCTTCTTTCCGAAGAAACAGAGTGCTTCTGCTTCCTTGCAGGTCACGAGTCCTTCGCAGCAGCTGAAGGCGCTATCAAGATCGCTCTCAACGCTAACAAGGTAAGAGTTAAGCCCCTTAGAGTTATCCTTAACGGTCTTGGTAAGGACGCGGCTTACATCATCTCCAGAATCAACGGCTTTACATACGTTGAAACAAAGTTTGACCCCTACACAGAAGAGGTTAACGTTCTCTCCGAGAAGCCCTTCTCTAATGGACCTCGTGCAGACGTTAAGTGCTATGGCTCCGACTCCGTTCCCGAAGGCGTTGCTATCATGAGACTTGAGAACGTAGGCGTTTCCATCACAGGTAACTCCACTAACCCCACAAGATTCCAGCACCCCGTTGCAGGTACATATAAGAAATGGTGTACAGAAAACGGCGTTAAGTACTTCTCCGTTGCTTCCGGTGGTGGTACAGGTAGAACACTCCACCCCGATAACATGGCAGCAGGTCCTGCTTCCTACGGTATGACGGATACTCTCGGTAGAATGCACGGCGACGCTCAGTTCGCAGGTTCTTCTTCCGTTCCCGCTCACGTAGAGATGATGGGTCTCATCGGCGCAGGTAACAACCCCATGGTCGGTATGACTGTTGCAGTTGCAGTGGCTATCGAAGAGGCGAGCAAGTAATCGTTGATTTATAAGGCTTTTTAAGATTTGCAGGGCTTTATAGGGGCTTTGTAAAAATCATTTCGCGAAAAATCACAAATAAAAAAGTTGGACACATCATAAACGTATTTTCGTTTGTGATGTGTCCAATGTTTTTTATTTTTTAGGAGGATTTTTAAGGTGAAAATTAACCTTTTATTCCTGCAAGCATATCGTCAAACTTATGTTATACCTCTTTGCTTACGTCCGACGCATCCAACATAGGGTGCGGTGACTTAAATTAAGTATATATCTTCTTGCTGATAGCAGGTACTGTTACCACGACCATATCTTTTATAATCAGCAGACCAAATATTACGGTCTGCATCGGTACACTGTACAGAAAGATACTTTGGTGCACTACCATTATCTCCACTAATATAGAAAAGCATATAATCATTTTCAAAATCAAACCATTCTTCACCTTTTTGACAATCAAGATTTACGGCTACATCTTGTTTTGATCTTAAGATAGGACACAAAAAATCTCCGCAAAAATGGAAGTCTGACAAATCACAGCTTCCAACATTTGTAATTTTTACAATATATGCTCCATATTCTATATCAATCGCTTCTATACTTAAAACAACTTTTGGTCGGATTTCATATTTTCGTTTTTCTTCCTCATATTTTCGCTGAATGATATATAGAAAAAACGACGAAAAAATACCCAACGCAACACCATAAAATGAGAGAGTATCACTTTCAAGCATTTTTTTGAAAAACTCATATTCTCCAGCAAGCCAACAGAATACGAAAGGCGTTGCTATAATAACAAGAGCGAAAAGAGTAAAAAATGTCTGCTTGTAATAATTGAGCATCAGTTTTTTTAGTTTTGCAATTATATTGAATTTCTTTTTGGTTTCTTTTTTCATAATATTTTGGCAAGAGCCACCACAAGGGTGGCTCTGTATTGTAATAATGTTTGTTGTACTTTTAATTTAGGATAATAACCAATCACACAATTTTCGCAATACGCTTCTTACAATTGGTATTAGAAACGTAAATTAGGAATTCAAATCAATCCACATTGCGGGACGTACTCCTTTATTAAAATGGACAGAACTTCCCGATTCAAGACTTCTTCCATCGTAGTAACCAACCGCGGCATCTTTAAGAGATCTTCCTGGCGTTCGCAACCACCAATAACATCCTTTTATTCCGTTCATTGATCCAATATGTGCACCTTGTTCTATAGCGTACTTTGTAGGTGTTCCAACTCCGTTTGTTGATGTTAAGACGTCAGCACTAAAATAGGTATTGAATTCTGTAAGGTTTAATAAAAAAACAGAATCTGTAGTTGCATTTCCAGAACTCGTGCCATATTCTGGATTGCTGTCTGCTGTTATAGTTGTTTTCGCTATTTTGCTTGATTCATCATGTGAAAAAGTAGCAGATATAAATTCACTATTCAACCATGTGCGAAGAGAACAGGTTTCCCATGTAGTATTGGTTTCAGTTGTGTTATATTGTTTCCAATCAAGAACATATTTGCTTACAACAAGCGCTTTCCCATCACAAACATCAAGGACTAGCCATTCGACATCTTCTTTGCCATTTGAGATTTTGTTATCTTGCTCATATTTTCCTAATGTTATGTAACTGCCCGCTTCAAGTATTCCCCATTGGTCATATGCGGTTTGTCCGTGCTCAAAAATAAACCTTTCCTTTTTGCAATTGCGTACCATAATTGAGCTATCCCTATATCCCGAAAGCATTTCAAATACAGAAATCGCTTCGGAATATTTTCCTGCCTCCATTAAAGAAACAGCACAACTATATATTTTATCTTTGCTATCTTTGTGTGAGCTTATTTCTTGGAATACCGAAACTGCTTCAACATACTTTTTCTCTTCCATCAATTTAATTGCATCATTATATTTGATGTCAAGTATAGCTGTTTGACAATCATTGATTTTTTGAATACTATCTTTGTATCCGTTAAGGGATTCAAACGCAGTAATTGCTTCGGAATATTTTCCGTCATTCATCAATGCAATTGCATCATTGTATTTGCTATTGGGAATAATTACGGCATTCAAAATAATAATAAAAGCAATAATTACACATACAATAGGCGTTGTTATAATTGCTATTTTTTTATTTCTTTTTGTTTTAAGTTTAGCATTTTGTCGTGATAGTTCTTCTTGGCGTTCTTTTTCTAAACGTTCTGTTTCTATTTGCGTTTCAATTTCCTCAATCCGTTTTTGACAAACAATAATCTGTGCATCAGCATCTTTCCATCCCTTGACGGATTCAAACCATTTTATCGCCTCTTTGTAAGATTTGATTTTGTTTGATTCCATTGCTTTTTTTGCTAAATCGAGTACAAAATCTTTTTGGGCGCATTCGGCTTTTTCGAGGCATGCCGAGGTGAGAATTTCTGAGTCTTTGTATGCTGGAATACTTTTAAAAATATTTGCCGCAAGTGTGTAATCTCCCTCACTTGTTGCATTTGACATTAAACTAAAAGCTTCTTGATATTTAGCTTCAACAGACGAAGCATAACATTTTTCAATATATAAATTTGCATCCATATAGTCTGGGATTTTTTTAAAGGCAGTAGCCGCCTTCAAGAAATCGTCTGATGTGGCTGCATTTTCAAAAAGCTTTACTGCTATTTCATACTTGCCTTGAGGGGTGCTCTCATACTCTCTTTTTATTCTTAGTTTTATAGAATTGACATATGAGTCTAATTTTAAAACCAGATTTTTGTCGCCATATTTTTGAGCTTTTATAAAATTGGGATTTTCTGTCAAAACATCTGGCGTAGCTTGTTCTGATAATTTTGCTTGATTATTAATTTTTAGATCGACCAAAAGCTTTCCCACATAGGCATTTGCATTTTTGGGTTCTAAATCTAGAACTTTTTCAAAGTATTCGTCTGCTTTGGCAAAATCCCCATCCTCTAAAAATATGTACGCACGTTCAAGTAGCGGAGCCACCTGTGATACGGGTGTACCTTGCAAGTTTTGATCTGTGTTAGATGGAATTACTGGGGTAGAATTCTGTGTAATGGTAGGAAAGTCAAAAAATATCCTTTTAAATTCTTGATAGTATCCTGCAACTGTAATTCTAATTAGAAACTTATCTCCGTCATTGAATTCAAGCGCAATATCATATGTATTGGATTGTGATACCGCAGCACTTACCAATGCTCCTGCCGCTCCAAACCAAAATGCTCCCTTGGCTACTGACGACATGTTGGGACCATGATGAACGGAAGATACGTCCTCGTAACATTTCACAGTGCTTCTTGAAATAGTCTTTAAATCTTGGTAATAAGTTTTGAAAAGGGAATCTGTTACAATCTTATTGTCATTATCGCCACTTACAATCACAAAAGAGTCTCTTGTCTCTTTATAAATGTTTTTGCCTTCGTATTTTCCAGTTAAAACATATCCCGCGGGATAAAAAGTATCGCTCATAACTATTCTCCTTTATTATACATAAATGAACAACGAAAAAGGCGCTAACCGAAGTTAACGCCTAAAAATGCAAACTCCGATAGTCGCCAAACTACATCAATCATAGCTTGGTGCTATCATTATACTATGAATAGGAAAGATTTTCAAGTGCTTTGGCAAATTTAATGTCAAGCTTATTCGCAACATTTCCGCAAACTCTTCGACCACATCATTTACGGCGACATCAAAACGCGATATAATGTTTTCAGAAAATACGCAAACGATGTGTTCGGCGAAAGTATTTTGCAGCTCAAAAAGCTTATTTTATAAGGCTTTTTATCATTTTAATGCGTCTCAAAGCTCACTACCGCACAGAGATGATGGGTCTCATCGGCGCAGGTAACAACCCCATGGTAGGAATGACGGTAGCCGTAGCCGTAGCGATTGAAGAAGCTTCAAAATAAGCAATAACAAAATTGGCAATATTGACTTCAGGTCATTCCTGAGGTGACTTGTTGCTGTAGCGGTAGCTATCGAAGAGGCAAGCAAGTAATTCTAAGAAAATTCCTTGATTTTACAAGGTTTTTTAGAACTTTGATTGAACTTTGAAAGAAGTTTTAAGGAACATTTAAGTGACTTTTTAACATCTTTTCATATAAAATCAGTATGTAAAGACTGAGACACATCATTTTGGGATTTTATCCCATGATGTGTCTCAGTTTTTTTGGAGGTTTTTAGTTATGGAGAAGATGAAAATGGTGTTTGATAATTCTCTTACTTTTACTTATAATGCATCAAGCAAAGTTTAAAACGATGTGTTCAACGTAAAGTATTTTCCAATACAATTATCTAAAAGCGCTTGATTTGTAAGGTTTTCCGTGATATAATGGGTTTATATTATTCCAGTGAGGCAACTTAATCGCAAAGATGATGGGTTTAACTTTTAATCTCAATGCTTTTTATAGATAATTTAACCAATAATAAATGAGGTGTATGAAATGAAAAAGATAATTTCTTTAATATTTGTACTAGTAATTGCTTTCTCTTTTGTAACTTCTATGACCGCTTGTAATTACTTTGATTTTTCTTCGGACAATGTGTCTTTGATCAATGTAATTATGTTAAACGATAATCACGGCATACTGAATGAGGACAAAGGAAGCTTGAATAAAATAGCGTCAGGGATAAACTACTATGATTCTCTCGGAGATATAGTAAAAATTGCCAATGGAGATATGTTCCAAGGAACGTATGTAAGTAGTACCCTTAGGGGCTTGCCTATGATTGACGCGCTTAATGCCATGGATTTTGATGCCTTTGTTATAGGAAATCATGAATTTGATTGGGGACTCGACGAGATGAAAAAATACAAGGATGGCGATCTCTCTAACGGCGAGGCCAACTTTCCTTTTCTTGGGGCCAACATCTATGACAAGAGAACAAATGAGATGGTTGACTGGCTTGAACCTTATGCAGTTGTCGAGTTAAGCGAAATTACTGTTGGAATAATTGGTATCATTGGAGAAGTAGAGACCTCTATCTTAACATCGAATGTTGCGGATTACGATTTCGTTGATCCGACATACATCGTAAAAGATCTTGCGGCAGAGTTAAGAACCGTCAAAGGGTGCGATGCAGTAATTGTTTCAATGCACGGCGATGATTACGCCCTCAATAGAACCTTGGCGTCATTTGATGGTGATTCGAGAATTGACGGCATTTTTACAGGTCACACACATTCTCCGACGGATGAGGAAATTGTAAGAGATGACGGAAGCAGTGTTTGCGTTTTACAAAATGGTGGATATGGCGAGTCCTTTGCAACACTTACTCTTAAATTTGATGAGAACAAAAATATAGTGTACACCGACGGAAAGCTTAATAATACAGACACCTTCAGTAATACAGGAATTTTGTCAAGCGTATTTGAAAAATATGGAGATTACATATCTATTGGAGAAGAGGTTATTATTACCACCGAATATGATGTGGATAGATATGATGTTGGTTTAACCGTTGTATGTTCCATGTATGAAAAATACGACGTTGCATACGCCTTCATTAACTCAGGTGGCGTGAGAACAGGCATTGACGCGGGCGAAGTAACATACGCAGACTTATTCCAAATCCTGCCGTTTGAAAACGAGGTTTATATAATCACTATGAGCGGTAGCGTTTTGAAAACGTATCTAAGCAATTCCGGAAAAATCTATTACTGGGGAATAGGCACGGATGCGATTGATGACGAAGAAGAGTATCAGGTAGCTATTGTTGACTATTTGTTCCAAAGCTATTACTTTGACGATTTTAGAACTGAAACCTATATTGACACAGACGACTTAATAAGAGATGTATTGATCGAATACATTAAATCATCTGTTAATAACTAAATAAACATCGTAGGGTGGGGGCAAGCCCCCACCCTACGATGTTTGTAAGGCAATATTAAACTCTCAAACAAGTTAAATCTACAATCAAAATAAAAAGAGGGCTTTCAACAAGCCCTCAACATTTTTAGTATATCACAAAAAAATCACTTTGTAAATACCCATTTTGATTTTTGGAATAAAGTTCTCCCCATTGTACAAAAATCTGCTCGAAAATTCAAACACTATGCCAATTGTTTTTCTTGAAAAAATGTGATACAATTAAATCACAAAGAAAGGATGGTACAAACCAATGAAAAAGTAAGTTATTCTTTTCTCGAAAGTTTTTTCACCGTGAAAAATCCGAACGGAGCAAGTGAGAACAATAAAAGTTCGAGTCACTTAAAAAAGAATTGATATAGAGTCGGATTCGAAATTCTTTTGATGAAAAGACAGGACCATCGCCCCTTGACTTATTAGCTCGAATATTAAATGTGGACTCTCCATTGAGAGTGGTGTTGTGTGATAACGGAGAGATTTATTTAGTGCTTGGGGTAGACAGTAGAAAGAGAGGATTAGGAAAGATGTTAGATATTAAGGAGCACGAGGAGTGACCTTTAATTGTGAATTTACGACTCACAATTAGAGGTCACTTCTGTTTTTTTATTAAAATATAAATTGTGGTTTAGCGCGCACTATGTTCGCACTAACCCACTGATTGTTTTGCACCGCTTTTTCAAAAGCGGTCGCCCGCCGCGCAGGCGAAAAAACGCCATTTCTTTTTTGCCAAGCTTTTTTCTTTGTGGCTATTTTGCCAAAGAAAAAAGCGTTACA
>JBGVNP010000133.1:0-10598 GCA_045125655.1 Eubacteriales bacterium
GAATGTATAAACGATATATCACAAACCTCGTAGGGACAGGCGTCCCCGACTGTCCGCAATCAATCGTAAACTAACTTTTTAAACTCACAGATAAATCCAAATTTATCAACAAAACAAATTAAACACTTGAAAAAGGAGTAAAAAAAGTATATAATTAATAAAAAAGCGAAAGGAGTCGGCTATGTCAAAATGCAATATGTGTCCGCGCGAATGCTCGGTTGACCGTGAAAATGGAGAACGTGGTTTTTGCGGCGTTGGAAATGAATATATTATTGGTTCTGCCGATCTTCACTTTTGGGAGGAGCCCTGTATAAGCGGAGAGCGTGGCTCGGGTGCTATCTTTTTCTCGGGATGCAATTTACGTTGCGTTTTTTGTCAGAATAAAGATATAAGCCGTGATCCAGTCGGTAAAAAATATACCGAGGATGAGCTTATCGACAAAATGCTTGAGCTTCAAGACCGAGGCGCGCATAATATCAATCTTGTCACAGCAACCCCCTACTCTCTTTTTCTCTCTAAAACTCTTGCAAAAGCCAAAGTCAAAGGATTAAATATTCCCATAGTATATAATTGCGGAGGATATGAGTCCCTAATGATGCTTCGCGCTCTTGACGGCCTTGTTGATGTGTACCTGCCAGATTTCAAATATTTTGACAATCAACTCGCAAATAAATACTCATCAGCTCCCAATTATGCGGAGATTGCAGGCAATGCACTTATCGAGATGCACCGTCAGGTAGGAAAGCTCACACTTGATGAAAACGGCATTGCAAAGCAAGGTATTATAGTGCGCCATCTTGTATTGCCCGCGCACCGAGAGGACTCAAAAGCGGCGCTAAAATATCTATCACAAATTTTACCCGTTGATGAAGTAATGCTTTCGCTTATGTGTCAATATACTCCGGATTGGGTCGGAGAGGACTCCCCCAAGAACTTAAAGCGCCGACTCACAAGCTTTGAATACAATGACGTATTATCCTATGCCATATCACTCGGATTTGACGGCTTTTCTCAAGAAAAAAGCTCAGCCAAGCGAGAATTTACACCAAAATTCAATAATAAATGATTTTTTTGGAACACAACATAAAGAGGTCAACTATGAATATAAAAACTGCTGAAATATTATGTGTCGGAACTGAATTACTTTTAGGCGAGGTCGTCAACACCAATGCGGCATATATAGGACGCCAGCTTGCGCGACTTGGAATATCCGTATACCGCACGTCCGTGGTGGGCGACAACGTTGCGCGCCTTGAAGAAGCAGTAAACAATGCGCTCCGCGCCTCCGACCTTCTGATCCTTTCGGGCGGGCTCGGTCCAACCTATGACGATCTTACCAAGGAAACCGTCGCAAAGGTGCTCGGACTTCCAATGGTACGCGATGAAAAAATACTCAAGGACATCGAAGAATATTTTGCTTCAAGCGGCAGAATAATGCCCGAAAACAATTCAAAGCAAGCGGACATTCCGCTCGGTGCTACTGCGCTCAAAAACCGCACGGGAACAGCACCCGGTATTTTCGTAGAAAAGGACGAAAAGGCGGTCGTTCTTCTGCCCGGACCACCATTTGAGCTTATACCAATGTTTGAGGAATTTGTATTCCCCCGCCTGCGCGCGATGAGTGACAAAATTCTCATAAGCCATAATCTTCACGTTATGGGGATGGGCGAAAGCGAGGTCGAGATGCATCTTATCGACCTTATGCAAAACAGCGCAAATCCGTCCCTTGCTCCCTATGCAAAAGAGGGTGAGATGCGCCTTCGAGTGAGCGCGCTCGCAGATAACGAGGCAGAGGGCGAAAAAATGTGCGCCGATATTATAGAAAAGGTAAAGGAAAGTCCCGTTGGCAAATACATTTATGCAATCGATGCCGAAAACGTTGAGCAATTAGTGGTAAAAGCACTCGCCGAGCGCGGGCTCACTCTCTGCGTTGCCGAATCCTGCACGGGCGGAATGCTCGGAAAATGCATCACCGACGTGTCGGGTGCATCCGCGGTATTTTCGGGCGGCGTAATAACCTACTCTGACAAGGCAAAGATGGATCAGCTCGGAGTCAAGGAGGAAACTCTCAAAAAATTCTCCGCCGTTTCTCCCGAGGTAGCTATCGAAATGGCTGACGGCGTGAGAAAGCTTTTTGGCTCGAATATTGCCCTCTCAGTAACGGGTGAAGCAGGTCCAAGCTCCGCAACGGGCAAGAGCGTGGGCACGGTATATATCGGAATATCCACACACGAGAGCACCTATGCGATCCCCCTCACAGTTTCAAGCAGACGCAACCGAGAATATATTCGTAAGGTATCTTGTAGCCGTGCGCTCAGAGAGGTGCTCAAATCAATAAATTATTACTGTTAAACTTTTCATTGTTTACAATTTATTAACATTTTTTGTTTCAATTTCTATTGATTTTTTGTTTCTCTTGTACTATAATGTTATTGGATAAAGTCTATACTTGTCTACTTTTATAAATTTTGAACTTTTTTCTCTTCATTTGGGAAAACGAATATTACACCGGAATTTGTTTTGTTTTTTCATTTTTCTCTCTCCAAACCGTCCGGCGCAATACTTATCCGTTATCGCAATTGGTAAGTAAACCTCCACCATGCTCGTAATGATTCGTTTTCTCAAATGACATTTTTTATTATAGCTCGCAACGCTTTACGGCGTTGCTTTTTTGTTTTGATACACAACAACAAGGCACTTGCAAAATGCAAGTGCCTTGTTGAATTGATGTCAATAAATTGGGATTTAGCGCGCAGTTAGTTTACTACGAACCGCTCAAGCCGCTTGGGCTCCTACTTTTTTGAGGAAAAAGTAGGCAAAAACCTTTTTTAGAGCTTCACGCAATAGCCATATAGTTTGTGCTGATTTGGTAAAATTTCGCGCAAATCGTGTTGTGTGATACTTTGTATCCCACAACACATAACGTTTTTCTCGCCATTTTAACAGGCGGCTCGAAAAACTGTAATTTGCTACCTCAACTAACTGTTTTGTTGTTAGCACAAACTATAAAGTGTGGTATAAAGTAAGTAAATTTTAGAAAATTACTCCGTAGGAGTGATTTTCGTAGTTTTGAAAGTATGGTGCATACGTCACGCTTGCGTGTAAGTATGTACCGTGCTTTCTAAACCGATAATTCGCTTGCGAATTGTCGAAAATTTACGTAAACTCTGCTCAAACCAACCGATTAAGTTTTTCGGGGTGTGGGGCGGTTTTTTCAAAAAAGCCCCACATTTTTTCTAACTAACTTCTGCGCGACAAATCAAAATTTGAAAATCATCTTTCAAAGCCGTGAACGAAGCCGTTTACGTCTGCAGAGCATACGTCACCGCCGATCACAGTATTGCGATAAATAAGGAGATTTACATAAACCTCACCATCGTAGCTTGGGTAATTCTTAACAAGATAGGTATAGCGCATCACCGCTTTTTTCTTGAACGCGGAGAGGTCGAGTCCCTGTCTGCGCTGTATTTCATTGTATTCGGCAAATATCTTGTCAAATTCCTTTGGAATAATTACCTGTTCCTCCTTGGTCGGCTCGGCATCTACCTCCCAACCAAATTGCTTAAGGAAATTAATTCTGTCCTCGTTTGATTTTATCTTTTCATAATTGTATGAGACCTCCGTTCCCACCGCCGCTATTCCGTCACTGTTCGCATAGGTCGGAACGATCGCAATAACGGCTATAAGCGCCGCGAGTGCTATGCAAATAACTGCAAAAAACTTTATCGTATTAGCATGAAATGAGTAAATAAACATATTTTAAAATCCCCTTTCAAGAGCGTGTATATGTTTGATTATATGCCGCGCTCACCGTCTTTATTCCACAAAGTGACTCTCCTTTTTGCGCCAAATATAAGTGCCGCAGGAAAAATTTCAAGCGACCTTATCACGCGCCCCGCTCTTTTTGGCTCATTCATCACGCGCCAAAGCCATTCAAGGTGAGAAGTTCTCCAAATAAGAGGTGCTCTTTTTTTATTCCCCGACCACACGTCGAGCGAGCCACCAAGGCAGACAATGATTGTGGGATTTTTCAGACGTTCCTGCAAGCGCTGTGCAAAAAGCTCCTGCCTTGGAAAGCCAAGGCACACAAACACAACGCGCGCACCCGAATTATCAATTTTATTGATTATCTCGCTTTCCTGATTGGATGAAAAATAGCCGTGATGAATACCGTATATTTTAAGATCAGGTTTTTCCCTTTTTAGCTTTTGGGCAGCGCACATAGCCACTCCCCTTTTTCCGCCAAGTAGAAATATACCCACGCCCTCTTTGGCACACAGATCTATAAGTCCCCTACCAAAATCAATACCCGCGACTGTATTTTTAAGCTCTTTGCCAAGTAAGTGAGCGATTGGGCGAAGTGAAAAGCCGTCGGGCAAGGACAGTGATGCCCCGTTCAACGTTTTTCTTATATTTGTACTCTTCCTTGCCGCAGAAAGCATCTCAAGATTTGGTGTAAAAACCTTCATTCGCGCACCGCACTTTATTTTCTCCTCGCACTGCGACAGCGCTTCGGAAAGCGATATATCGTCTATTTTCACTCCAAATAAATTCACTCTTTTTTGCGACATAAAATTCTTTCTCCCGTTGACAAAATATAAAAAATGTGCTATCATAAATTATTATAATAGGTAAGTGTGCGCTATATGCATAATTTGCCTTGTTTTTGGGGTGTTTTGCTCTGCCCGATGGGTAAATTCAAGGCAAAACCGTCCCGACTTTACGGCGGTCGTAAGGTCAAAGCTTTATAAAAATGGCAAAGGATAAAAAATTAGTTGAACAGATCACATCTATGGATGTAGATTTCGCCCAGTGGTACACCGACATCTGCAAAAAGGCAGAGCTTATGGATTATTCAAGCGTCAAGGGATGCATGATCTTCCGTCCCTACGGATACGCTATCTGGGAAAATATACAAAGAAATCTCGACGCGCGCTTTAAGGCGCTCGGTCACGAGAACGTTTATATGCCCATGTTCATTCCCGAATCCCTTCTTCAGAGAGAAAAGGATCACGTTGAGGGTTTTGCTCCCGAATGCGCTTGGGTAACTATCGGCGGCGAAAACAAGCTCTCCGAAAAGCTCTGCGTTCGTCCCACATCTGAAACTCTCTTCTGCGAGCATTTTAAGAACGTTATTCACTCCTACCGCGACCTTCCCAAGCTCTACAATCAGTGGTGCTCCGTTGTTCGTTGGGAAAAGACGACACGTCCCTTCCTTCGCACAAGTGAATTCTTGTGGCAGGAGGGTCACACAATGCACGAAACAGCAGAGGAAGCAAGAGAAGAGACCCTCACAATGCTCAAGGTTTATGAGGACTTTTATCGCGATTCCCTCGCTATCCCCGCAATCACGGGTAGAAAGACCGACAAAGAAAAATTTGCAGGTGCAGAGGAAACATACACAATCGAACCTATGATGCACAACGGTGTTGCACTTCAGGGCGGCACAACTCACTACTTCGGTGACGGATTTGCACGCGCATTTGATATTACCTTCGCAGGCAGAGATAACACGGTTAAATATCCTCACCAGACCTCTTGGGGTGTTTCAACCCGTATGATCGGTGCCATCATTATGACTCACGGTGACGATAACGGTCTTATTCTTCCCCCTGCCATCGCTCCCATTCAGCTTGCCATCATTCCCGTTGCTCAGCATAAGGAGGGCGTTCTTGAAAAGGCGGACGAGATAAAGAGAGAGCTTGCAAAGCACTTCCGCGTTAAGCTCGATGATAGCGATCAGTCAACAGGCTGGAAGTTCAGCCAGTACGAGATGAAGGGTGTTCCCGTTCGTCTTGAGATCGGTCCCAAGGATATAGAAAACAACTCCTGCGTGCTTGTAAGCCGCGTAACAAGAGAAAAGAAATTCGTTTCCCTTGACAACGTTGTTGCAGAGGTTGAGGCAATGCTTAAGCAGGTTCACGACGAGCTTACAGACAGAGTAAGAAAGAACCTTGATGAGAAAACTCACGTTGCTCTTAATTTTGAGGAATTTCTCGATATCGCAGAAAACAAGCCCGGCTACATAAAGGCAATGTGGTGCGGAGAGGTTGAATGCGAGGATAAGATCAAGGACGTAACGGGCGGCGTTAAGTCACGTTGCATCCCCTTCAACGAGGAAAAGCTCAGTGACGTTTGCGCTTGCTGTGGCAAGCCCGCAAAGCATATGGTCGTTTGGGGCAGACAGTATTAATAAAAATATCATAGGGAGTCCCATTTTGGACTCCCTATATTAAAAGATATACTTTTGCGCAAGTCTCACAGAAATCTATGGAAAGGAGGCACGAAATGTTAAAATCACTTGGAAGATTCATGCGAAACTCGTTTGCGAGATTTGATAAGACGGTTTTCTTTTGCTCAATGATAATCACGCTTATGAGTCTTCTCACGATATTCAGTGCGCGCGAAAACTTCGGTAACAGCAAGCTCGTGATGCAGCTGGCAATGACCGTGGTCGGTCTTTTGGCAATGACTGTCATAGTTAATATAGATTACAGAATGTTCGTTGAAAGATATTCCAAAATGCTTTTTATCATCTCGGTGGCGCTCCTTGGAATAACCTTGATCTTTGGTGCGACGGGTGCAAACGGAACGGAAAGTGCAAACAAGAGCTGGCTCACGATAATAAAGATCGGCTCGCGCACCATCCAAATACAGCCATCGGAATTTGTAAAGCTAGCATTTATAGTGACCTTTTCAAAGCATCTTTCAATGGTTAAGGGATCAATAAACAAATTAAAAACCCTCATTCCGCTTGCAATACACGCGCTCGCGATAGTTGGACTTATTCTACTCTCGGGCGACCTTGGTGTTGTGATAGTCTATATGGGAATTATCGCAATAATGCTCGCCTTTGCAGGACTTAGCAGATGGTATTTTATAGGTGCTATCGGCGCGGTGGTGCTTGTTTTCCCATTTCTTTGGGAATTTCTTTCGGAATATCAACAGATGAGAATCCTTATCGGATTTCAACCCGAGCTTGATCCCTCTGGCTACGGAATGCAGCCACTCCTCTCGCTTGATGCGATAAGCGCGGGCGGATTCTTCGGCAGAGGACTTAATTCAGGCGGATTTTACGAGATACTCCCCGCATCACATACCGACTTTATATTCGCTACCTATTGTGAAATGTTCGGGTTCTTCGGCGCGATGCTCTTTCTCGCAGTGCTGATAATCCTCGTTATGAGAATAATAAATATAGCAAAATATTGCCGAAATGATTTTGGCTCGTTCATCTGCATCGGTATCGCGGGAATGTTCATCGTTCAATCGGTATTGAATATCGGAATGTGTCTTGCCATGCTCCCCGTAATCGGAATCACCCTTCCTTTTATGAGCTACGGTGGCTCATCAATGCTCGCGCTCTATCTCGCAATGGGATTTGTCCACGCGATAAGCGCCCACGGCAGAACCATCAATGCAAGAAAGAAGATAAAAAACAAAGAATAAAAAGCACCGTTCAAACGGTGCTTTTTTCCATTCAATATTACAAATTAAGTAACTTTTCTCTGTCAAAATCAATGTGCATCATAATGTGCCCGATGTTTCCCTCGCCCGCGTAGAGTGTGGGATCAAAGAAATCGCAGTCGAGCGATGACCAATAGAGCGCGTTCTCATCTCCGTAAACCTCAAGCTCCTTGTTCAAGCGTCCAACGTAGACCTCAACGTATTCTTTAGCCATATGATAGGTGAAATCAAGCAAATGGGTTAATCTGATATCCTCTCTGCAGATAGCCGTTTCCTCGAAAAGCTCGCGGTATGCGGCATCAAGTCCGTCCTCGCCGTTCTCTATCTTTCCGCCAACAAAATTGGAAAGTCCCTTGTACGGATCCTTAACCCTCTTGCACATTAGCATTTTGTCGGCTTTTTTATTGAATACGACGATAAGATTGTAGCCCTTCATTTTCCCACCCCTTTGCTTTGATGAGATTATTATAGCATAAATGCAGATAATATTCAATAGAAATATATAAATTGGGATTTAGCGCGCACTATGTTCGCACTAACCCACTGATTGTTTTGCACCGCTTTTTCAAAAGCGGTCGCTCTGCGCGTAGCAGAGCCGCGCGGCTTGAGCGCATTCGGCATTTCTTTTGTTAGCTTTTCTTTGTGCCTTTTTTGGCAAAGAAAAGCGGCTAAAGAGTTTTGGTATTTAAAGATAGTGTCATAAGCTATAGCGACTGCTTATCTTTTATCCACTTTTTCTTTGAGAAAGTAGCCCCAAAGAAAAAGTTCCCAAAAAGAAAAGGGCGTTTTTTGCGCTCACGCCGCGCGGGCGACCGCTTTTGAAAAAGCGGTGCAAAACAATCGATTGGTTACTGCGAACATAGTGCTCGACAAATCAAAATTTGAACGTAAATTTCCCATTGCAAAAAGGGGACTTTTAAAAAGTCCCCTTTTCTTATTTTAGATTTATTATTTTCTCTTATTATAAATCTCTCTGAATTCCGCAACTGCGCTTCTAAAATCCTCGATAGCGCCGTTTACAACGGAGGGATCTCTCATATCAATACCTGCAACGAGCAAGCTGTCAAGAGGTGATCTTGATCCACCGCACTTAAGGAAATCAATATACTGATCAACGTAAGCCACGCCCTCGTTTTCAATTCTCTTAACGATCGCAGATGCCGCACTGATACAGGTTGCATACTTATATACGTAGAAGCTTGAATAGAAGTGAGGAATTCTCATCCATTCCATAGCGATCTGCTTGTCAACTACAACGTCGCGTCCGAAATACTTCTTAACGAGCTTATAATAGTGCTTATTGATAACCTCTGCTGTAAGAGGAGTTCCCTTTTCGCTCATCGCGTGCATATCTCTTTCAAACTCAGCGAACATAGTCTGGCGGTAAAGTGTGCCCTTATACGTTTCCATAAGCTGATTAAGAATATAGAGCTTTTCGTTATCGTCTGTGCATTCGCGGAGCTTTCTGTGGAAGAGAAGAAGCTCATTAACAGTGGATGCAACCTCTGCTACGAAAATTGTGTAGTTAGAGTTATGGGGCTCATTATAGTGAGTTGAGAACCATGTGTGCATTGAGTGTCCTGCCTCGTGAGCGAGCGTTGAAACGTCGTCAAGAGTTTCCTTATAGTTAAGAAGGATATAGGGCTCTGTATCGGGTGTACCGGAGCTAAATGCACCGCCTCTCTTACCTCTTGAGGGATATACGTCAACCCAACCCTTTTCAGTAAGACCTGCTTTAAGAGCATTATAATACTCGTCGCCGTAAATCTTAACGGTTTCAAGAACCTCTTCTACTGCCTCGTCATAGGTGTAAACTCTGTCAAGCTCACCGATAAGGGGCGCGTAAACATCATAAAGATGGAGCTTCTGTACACCGAGAACCTCTGCCTTAAGCGCATAGTAATCGTAAAGCGCGGGAAGTCCTGTGTGAACACTGTTGATAAGATTGTTATAAATTTCGGGTGTTACCTCGTCACGGAAGGTGGACGCGGTAATGGAATTCTTGTATCCTCTTACCTTAGCAAGTGTGCCTCTTTCGCGCACCATCGCGTTAAAGGTCGTTGCAAATGTGTTGCCAAA
Organism: Eubacteriales bacterium; assembly: GCA_045125655.1. Classification (GTDB taxonomy): domain Bacteria; phylum Bacillota; class Clostridia; order Oscillospirales; family CAG-272; genus RGIG4608. Next base: position 9,547 of record JBGVNP010000133.1, read on the forward strand.
CTGAGCGTATGTCTCATATATCTTTCTGAATGCCGCCTGACGAACACGTCTGTCACCACTCATAAGGAACGTTACGTAATTTGTGTCGGTAAGCTCAACGAGCTTGCCCTCTTCGTTTCTTATCTTGCCAAAACGAAGGTCGCTGTTTGCAAAAATGCTTCTGATGTCGCCGTGTGTACCAAATCCGTCCTGAAGCTTGGACATGAGCTGCTCGCACTCGTCGGAAAGAAGGTGGGGCTTTTCTCTCATAGTCGTTTCGATCATTCTGCGGAATGTTTCAAGCGCAGGATATTCGCTGATCCAAGAGTTAACAAGCTCTGTATCAAGAGAAAGAAGTCTTGGCGAAACGAACCAAGAAGCCGCGCCTGCCTGAACTGCAAGTGAACGAACTCTGCCGTTGAGTGCCTGGAACGAGTTGTTTGATGAATCAACTGCAAAATTGAGAGATGCATAGCTCCAGAGCTTTTCGATGATCGCTTCAACGTCGCACATAGCGCGAAGGCAATTGTAAAGTCCCTCTGCACTCTTTGTCATTGTCTTTTCGTGCTTGGGAAATTCCTTGATGAGCTTTTCTGCCTTCGCATAGTCGGCACCAAAAGCCTTGTCATCCGCATATATTACGGATAAGTCCCACTTATATTTTGCAGGAATATCTTTTCTGTCTTTCATATTTTTTTCTCCTTTTTTCCAAAAAATAATTATGTATCTATTCTATACAAAAACCCTTGATTTGTCAAGGGTTTTCATTCAAAACAAGTGCGATAAATTGAGATTTAGCGCACACTATGTTCGCAGTAACCAAATGATTAAAAAAGTTTTTTGGTTACTTTTTCTCAAAAAAGTAACCGCCCGCCGCGCAGGCGATACGCCATTTCTTTTTTTGCCAAGCTTTTTTCTTTGTGGCTATACTACCAAAGAAAAAAGCGTTACAAAAGGCAAACTATCTTTTGATACCAAGACTTTTTAGCCGCTTTTCTTTGGAAAAAGAGGCCCAAAGAAAAGCTAACAAAAGAAAGGGCCGTTTTTTGCGCTCACGCCGCGCGGGCGCCACT
>JBGVNP010000134.1:0-4156 GCA_045125655.1 Eubacteriales bacterium
AGACTCCGCGCAAATCGTTCCGCGCGAGATTCTATCGCGCCCTTGTGTCATTCTGGAGGGAGCATAAGCGACCGATAGAATCTCGGTACGGACACAAGGGCAGCTCCAGAATGACAACGCGCGGAACATAACGATTTTCTCACATTTTAACAGGCGCTACGAAAATCTGTGATTTGCTACTTCAACTAACTATTTCGTTGTTAGCACAGACTTTAAAGTGTGGTATAAAGTAAGTAAATTTTAGAAAATTGCTCCGTAGGAGTGATTTTCGTAGTACGGATAAATAAATGTCCGTCGAATACTTGTATTCGTAAGGGCATTTGTTTGTTTGTACCGATAATTCATTCTTGAATTATCGAAAATTTACGTAAAGTCTGCTCAAACCAAAAACGCACAAACCGCACGGCGTCTGGGCGAAGCCGCTTTAAAAAGGTTTTTGCCTACTTTTTCCTCAAAAAAGTAGGAGCCCAAGCGGTATAGGGGTTCCCCGAAGCGAATGCAATGAGCTTTGGGGGTTTCCGTATTGAGCGGTTCGTAGTAAACTAACTGCGCGCTAAATCCCAATTTATATCTAAAACAAAAAAATACGAGCAATATTGCTCGTATTTTTTATGTACCTAATTAGTCAAGGAATCCTTTAAGATGTCTTGCACGGCTGGGATGGCGGAGCTTACGGAGCGCCTTCGCCTCAATTTGACGGATACGCTCACGGGTAATGTCAAATTCCTTACCAACCTCTTCAAGTGTACGGCTTCTGCCGTCATAAAGTCCGAAACGGAGTTTAATTACGTGCTCCTCACGGGGAGTGAGTGTGTGAAGCTCGCGCTCGATTACCTCGCGCAAAATGGTTGCGGATGCGATCTCTGCGGGCTGGGGTGCATCGTCATCGGGAATGAAATCGCCAAGGTGGCTATCCTCTTCCTCGCCGATGGGAGTTTCAAGAGAAACGGGGTCCTGAGCTATCTTCATGATCTCTCTTACCTTTTCGGCGGAGATGCCCATCTTTTCACCTATCTCCTCAGCAGTTGCTTCTCTACCAAGCTCTTGAAGCATCTGACGGCTATATCTTGATACCTTATGGATGGTTTCAACCATATGAACGGGAATACGAATAGTTCTTGCCTGATCGGCAATGGCTCTTGTGATCGCCTGACGGATCCACCACGTAGCATAGGTCGAGAATTTAAAGCCCTTTTCGTAGTCAAACTTTTCAGCCGCCTTCATAAGACCGATATTACCCTCCTGAATAAGATCAAGGAAGAACATACCCTTTCCTACGTAGCGCTTTGCAATACTAACAACAAGACGAAGGTTTGCTTCAACGAGCTTTGTTTTTGCCTCCTCGTCACCTTCCGCCATTTTTTCGGCAAGTACCTTTTCCTCATCTGCAGAAAGAAGCGGAACTCTGCCTATCTCCTTAAGATACATACGAACGGGGTCGTCAATCTGAACGCCGCCCTGCTCAAGGAGCTTTTCCATGCTATCACTTGTAGAAAGCTTTTCAACCTCGCTCTCAATTTCGGAAAGCTCGGAGCTTGAAATATCACCCGGAAGCGGAATGCCGTTGTCCTCAAGAGATTCATAAAGCTTATCAAGCGCGTCCATATCGAAGTCCATTTCTTCCATGGCTTCGTCAAGATCTATTGCAGAAAGTCCTTCTTTTTTGCTTCTTTCAACAAGCTCATCAATATCGAGCTTCTTATTTGTTTCCTTTTGTGCCTTCATGTTTTTTACCTTCTATATCTTTATTTTCTTTTATTTTTTATCTGTTCCTGCTTTGCGCGCAGTGTTGCGAATTTATCTCCCGAATCGGCAGAGGCTTTCTTGTCCCTCTCCGCCTTCAATGCGGATATTGAAACCTCAAGCACGTCTTTACCGTTTTCCGTGAGAGAAAGTCTGTTCTGTCTCATTTTTTCAAGCCGTCCCATTTCTTCTGCCGAGAAATACTGACCGAGCATAGCATACAAAAACTCTCCGTTTGCCGATGCTACCTCAACTATGGACGTAAACACCTTTTTACCGAATGCGGTTACAAAATCGTTTTCGGTCAAATCGATATTACCTGAAACAACTCCCTGACGGTATTCGTCATAAATGAGAAGCAATCCCAAAATATTTTCCTCAAGCGCATTCGCCTGAATATTCTTTATCGCATCGGGATTCACTTTGTCGCCGATATGTCTTATCGACATCTGTGCCTGCTTACTCTCGTTTTCTTTGTGTTCCTTAACACGTTTTCTTATAATAATATCAACGTTGTTCCTAAGGACGTCTATCGGGAGCTTTAACAGCTCACTCGCCTTTGAGAGAAAGACCTCGCGCTCAACACTTGAATTGCTGTCTGCAATAATATCGCAAATCGCCTTTGACGCCTTTATTCTGTCATCGGGAATCTGAAGATCAAGTCCTACAAGTGCCCGTGAAACCTTGAAATCAAAGCCCGTTCGGCTCTCACCGAGCAACGCCTTGAATCTTTCCGCGCCGAATTTTCTTATGTATTCGTCGGGGTCCTTTGCACCGCTCAGCTTTAGGATGCGAACCTCAAGTCCCACCTCGTTAAGTATCTGTATCGCCCTATCCGTTGCCCTTTGACCTGCATCGTCCGAGTCGTAGAGTAATATCACCTTTTTAGTGTATTTGGTGAGCATTCTCGCCTGCTCCGAGGTCAGTGCCGTACCGAGCGTCGCCACTGCATTTTCAACACCCGCCGCGTGAAGCGCGATAACGTCCATATATCCCTCGCAGAGAATTATCTGCTCCGAGCAATGATTCTTCGCATAGTTCAGTGCAAAGAGGTTTTTACTCTTTTTAAAGCCGGGGGTATCGGATGAGTTAAGATATTTCGGCTTTGAGTCATCCATAACTCGTCCGCCGAATGCTATCACGTTGCCCGTGACGTCAATGATTGGAAAGATGACACGATTTCTAAAATAATCGTACAGGTGTCCCTTTTGACTCCTTCCACAAAGGAAACCGTCAATAAGCTCCTGCTCGGAAAATCCGAGTTTTTTCATGTGGTTTGTAAGCTCAAAGAAATTGTTTGGAGCAAAGCCAAGACCGAAGCGTTTGATTATCGCGGGGCTAAGCTTTCTTTGACCTGCCAGATAGCTCATCGCCTCAAACCCGATATTTTTATCAAAAAGATTTTCGCGGAAGAACTTCGCGGCGGCGAGATTCATCTCGTAAACGCGCTTTCTGCTCATTCCCATTCGGGCTATCTCATTTTTATCCTGCGGAATGGTGACTCCCGCACGTCCTGCCAAAAATTCAACAGCCGACGGATAGTCGAGATTTTCTGCGCGCATCACAAAGGATATCGCATCTCCCCCTGCTCCGCATCCAAAGCAGTAAAAGCTATTGGTTTTTGAAAATACGGTGAAGGACGGCGTTTTCTCACTGTGGAACGGACAAAGCCCGTGCATATTTGAGCCGGCGCGCTTTAAGGTGACGTAAGAGCCAATAACGTCGACAACATCAGTCCTGCTAAGCACCTCTTCAATGACCTCTCTCGGTATAAGCATAAGGTTCCTCCTTTCTGCGAAATTTTATCAGTTTTGCTACTATTTAATAATATACGAAAAAAAATTCAAAAATACTCTTTTATTTTCTAACTTTTTTTGTTTTTTTATAGTATTTTTCATTTTTTTATTAAATTTTCAGCACAGCTTGTAAAATGCTATAAAATTGGGATTTAGCGCGCATGTTGTTCGCACAAACCCACCTGTTGTTTTGCGTCGCTTTTTCAAAAGCGACCGCCCGCCGCGCAGGCGACAAAAACGGCATTTTCTTTTTGCAAAGCTTTTTCTTTTGTGCCTTTTGCCTCAAAAGAAAAAGCGTCTATCAAGTTTTGATAGCAAAAGGGTTTAGCCGCTTTTCTTTGACGGTATAGGCGCAAAGAAAAGCTAACAAAAGAAACGCCGAGCCAAGGGCTACGCGCCCTTGAACCGCGCCACTGCTCGTGGAGAGCCACCTTTAAAAAGGTGGACGAAACAACAGGTGGGTGAGGTGCGAACATAGTGCGACAAATCAAAATTTGAACATTTACACATATCAAAAAAATAATTATAAAAAATTCAAAAAAAGTATTGACAAAGTGAAAAAAAGTGGTATAATACCTATGTTATCCAAAGACAGCAGGTTCCAGTAAAGGCGCAAG
>JBGVNP010000135.1:0-3175 GCA_045125655.1 Eubacteriales bacterium
ATAAAGCAGAATATGCTCTTCGGCTGAATTATAGCGTTTTATTGTTTGCTCTATGCTCTTCGCTATGCGGTTCTTGAATTTACATAGCAGATCGTCAAAACCGTTTATTTCGCCGCAATCTTTTAACATATCCATCAAAATAAACGCAAGGGAGATTTCACCTATTAAAAAGAAATCCCCAATGCCTGGAATGTTGATGTCTTGACACAAGTCAAAAGCGTAGCTCCTTGCGTACTCAATAGGAATGCCTGCTTTGTTTAAGCTTTCAACAAACAGATCGTCATTGTAATATGATACAAAGTTACAGCCGCTTATCGTCAATTGGGCTGCTTTATCAAGAAATTCGGGAGGATTTTGACTGTTTAGTCTCAAATTAAACTCAGGCTCCGGGAGGCGTATCTTATCTATCGCATTGAGAAACATCATGGATACTTCGTTTACAGCGTTGCTTCCATCCGGAAGTACTCCTCCAAGGGTAACAACAAGCTGAGCTGCGTAATTGCCAAGATAAGAAGTGACAATATCAGCTTGATCATACATTTTCAAGAGAAGGCACTCAATAACCTGCTGGGCTTCCTCGCGAGGTGTATCTTTGAGATATCTTCCAAGAATAACATCAAGTCTTCCGTAATTTATGAACTCAAAGCTTTCGATGATCGTGCCAAGATGGGCAAACCATAAAAGTTGAACTGCCTCGCGAAAGGTATCAGGCCGGCTTTTAGCAATTTTCTCACATATACGAGATATCTCCAGAAACTCAGCCTGATCATCCCCCTGTGCTTGATCAGCAAGAAGACGGGCTTCTTCCGCATATCTCAAAATCAAACCTTTTAATCCGTTATATGCGATCACGACCGCAGAAAGAAAATCAAGATTGATTTTTTTAAGAGACGTGTCCTTTTTTCTGCTTTCCGCCTCTCTGATAATCCCGTCAATACCCTTATCGAGAACAATTCCGAAATCGGGCGTATAGTGCGTTTTGTTTTTATAGCTTTGATTGCGACCAAAGAGTGCAATATCCGCATCATTCAAATAAGGAACGCGCGTGTACAGGCCGTATTGAAAAGCATCGTGTCCGTCCTCATTTCCCTTGTTGGGCGCAAAAAATGTCCTTGTTCCAACAATAAGCTCCCCAGGGCCTATATATACCGGCATATTTTCAAATATCCTTTTTAGAACAAGCGCTTTGCGTTCGGCTATACTGAGAGGCTCATCGGCAACAGACATAGGAGCAATGGGCGTTCTGCGACATTTATTTGCTCCAGAGATGGTTTGTTCTCTTAAAAATTCAGTTCTTGTCATATTTTGGTCTCTCCATAATCAAACAACGGTTATATTTTTGTTGCTAAAGATCCTCTTTAACGACGCAAGCTCCCGCTCAGATACCAATCTATCAGTATCAAACGGATACTCAAGACCAAGAGTTTTATATTTGCTTGCTCCAAGCGTATGATATGGCATGAGAGTAAGCTGTTTTATCGAAGGCATGGATGATATGAGTTCCGCTATTCGGCTCATTTCTTCCACGGTGTTATTGAATCCGGGAATCACAGGTATTCTGATCCATATATCCTTCTGAGCAGCATCCAAACGCTTCAGGTTGTCAATAATCAACAAATTATCAACTCCGGTGTACTCCTTATGCACATTAGAAGTAAAACACTTTATGTCATATAGATAAAGATCGCACCATGCCAGCGTTTTTTCCAATTCTTCAAACGGAACATATCCGCACGTATCAATCGCGGTATGTAACCCAAGCGCCTTTGCCTTGCAAAGAACAGATGCCACAAAATCAGCTTGAAGCAAACATTCTCCACCCGAAAATGTAATGCCTCCATTGTCTGAATAAAAGATTTTATCTTTTAACACTTCGGCAATGACCTCGTCTTCGTCCACCTCTCTACCGCAGACCTTGAGTGCTCCTGCAGGACATTTTTGTGCATCTGAAAGCTGAGTTCTCTCCCCACACAAAGCACATCCGATGCATTTATCCTCAAAAAATTGGAGCTGTAAAGACTTTGAAAGCCCCTCTGGATTATGGCACCACTTGCAGCGAAGAGGGCAGCCCTTCATAAAAACAGTCGTTCGTATTCCGGGACCATCATGAACCGAAAAATGCTGAATATCAAATATAGTACCTGTCAATCTCTACTCCTCCTCTCAAAACCATATATCGTTTCGATAAATTGAGTATTTCTTACGCAACAAACTCCTTATATGATCAAGGAATTCGTTTTTGGTTACTTATTTGCTATACTTCCACTGTCTTTCTGCCGTTTGACGCTGGCGTCAAAGGTATTATAGCACAGCCTACATTTTTTTCAATGCACGACCGGAATAAAGAAAAAATCCCGAACGCTTTCGCATTCGGGATTTTGGGACCAACACTCAAAATGGAACCGGTACAAAAACCTGATTTTCTCAATTGTTAGGAAAACATATTTTGCATAAATATTCTTCTAAAACATTTCTATTTTTTTTAGAATACGAAAATAAGTTAAAAAGCCCAATAAAAGAAAATATCATTGTAACAAATAATCCGCCCCACTGATAATAAGCGTTAAAAATTGTATCATAGAGTACGCAAGCGAAGATGGGAAGCGCCACCAAGCAAATAATAATGTAAGGAATGATGAATACAATTGGTCGCCCAAACCGATAATTTATTTCAACTTTTCCCGAACTATTAACTATATATTTCCCATATATAGAATCCGAAAAGTATCCATCATATCGCGAAAAGGGTATATCAGCCAAATGTCGTCCGATTCGAAAAGTCTTCTGATTTTTCTTAACAACAAACACATTCTGATTTCTATAGCCCTTATCAAATTTATTGTGTTTTGTACACATACTATCAAGACGATTTAAAAAGTGCTGTTCTGTTAGATTTGTTATGATAGTTCTCATTAACTCACCGCCTTGGGTGTATTATAGCATAAAAGCGGCAAAGCCACAATACTTATTACCTCTTACTTCTTACTTATTACTTCCCAAAGCACCAAGGACTTTTTTGAAGTAAGAGTGAAGAAGTAATAGGTAAAAAGTAAGCCCCAAGAACTTATCGTCCTTGGGGCTTTGGAGGTACCGCCCAGATTTGAACTGGGGAATGAGAGTTTTGCAGACTCTTGCCTTACCACTTGGCCACGGTACCATATGAAATTAGGAACGC
>JBGVNP010000136.1:0-4015 GCA_045125655.1 Eubacteriales bacterium
TGACGCCCAGCTTGTGATAAAACTCCTTGAGCAGAAGCAGACCGCCATCCGAAGAAAGATTGCCGCCATCGAAATTTACGCGAATTTTCTTATTGCTTTCCAACACTGTTTCTGATATAATAGCCATGGGACTTCTCTCCTCTGGTTTGTTGTTACGGTAACTACATTATACCAAATTTGAAGTCCCTTTTCCATACCTTGCGGGCTTCATCTTTTAGGTGAAAGCCCATTTTTCATTTTTATCTGTGTTTTTTCGGTGTTGAGGCGATTATCAGGCACTGGTGTGAATAATTCAGGTTTAGTGAGTCAATCAAGTGTGTTAAACTGTAAAGATTATTACGATTATCAACTAGCAAGCAAAGATAACAGTATCCTGCTTTTACTCCACTTCGCCGTGTATAGCCCTGCGTGCGATTTGTTTTGGAAAGAAGAGTAATGTTACATAATCAAGAGCGTTAACGCAGTGTCGGTGATTTTTGAGCGTATCCGCGAATTTTAAATCAAACAAAAGATATCCATTAGCCGCGCAAAGGAATTCATAACAGAAGCAAACGACCTATACTTAACCACAAATTGAAGGGGTTGTCCGAGAATCATCAGGCAACTCCTTTTTTCACGCCCTGTTTCGCCGTGTATCGCCCTGTGTGCGATTTGTTGGGAAAAGCAGGGTGAGTACCCGACCAAGAGCGTTCTCGCGGTGTCGGCGATTTTTGAGCACGTCTCATTTTTTGCGGCGGTTAATCAAAGAGTACGCTGTTAATCGCGTTGTTTAGGATTTTCTCCGCGTCGTTTCCGGCAATGTCAAGCATTTCGGCTTTCACTAAATGCGTTTTCGAAATGCCGAAGAAGTTTTTTGCGAGGCTCTCGATATAGCCGTAGCTGTAGGTCGGGTCGTAGGGACCGCCGGCGGTGGTGACGTAGTAGAGGTCATTCGCCTTGCATAAGCCGACCGGCAACCCATTTTCGTTATAAGCGGAGACGATACCTGTGACGTAGATGTTTTCAATATAGTTTTTCAGCGGCGCCGGAAAAGACAGATCCCAATACGGCGCGGCGATCACTATCGTATCTGCGTTTGCGAATTGCTTCGCGCAGTCAAACATCTTGTCGCTGAAATCTCCCCGCTCGATCAATTCTGTGCGGCGATTTAGTTTTTCCAAATCGAGCGGACGGAGGTTTTCTTCATAGAGCTTCAGCTCCGTATAGTCCTCACCGAGCTTTTGCAAAACCGCTTTCGCTAAACGATTCGTTCTCGATTCTTTTCTCACACAGCAGTTGATATATAGCGTCATATCTTTCATCCGTATTCCTTTGTCGCCATGCGGATAAACCGCTCCAAAACTGTTCTGACTCTATTCTAACGGTAAGCAAATTTTTTGTCAATAGCAATCCGATTGTTTGATTCTGACTTTCCTTGACTTTTTAGATCAGCCGTGTTATAATAAAAACACAAAGATTAACTCGGAAGATTGCAATCAAAATTGAATATGGCAAAACAAAGCCGTGCGAAGGCAAGAGAATTATCTTGACCGACGCCCGGCTTTTTCAATGCCCGAGATTTTCTTTGAAAAAACGGAGGTTACTGAATGTACAAAAGCTACGACGAACTGCCGCTGATGCTGTCGGTGCATGACGTGGCAGAGGTACTCGGGATCTCAAAATCGAGCGCTTATGTGTTGGTGAAGGAGAAGGGATTCCCTAAACTGAAAATCGGCGCGAGAGTGGTGGTTCCGAGAGAAAAATTTATCGAATGGATCAACAAAAATACTTCAAAGTAAAGAGGAAGTGATTGAACAGGCGGTGACAGTATGTTGTCACAGCCAAAGCAAGGTAACTATTTCATGCTGCCGAACAGATCCGTAGGTCAAGCACGCAAAAGAATTGGGTCAGAGGCCACAGATGAATATGAGATTATCATCGGACCACCAAAAACTCTGTCCAGTAAACGCAAGATTCCATTGAACGACACTGCAATAAAAATGATTAAAGATTTGCGTAATGAAGCTTATTTTGGGGAGAACAGTCCACTAATACCTGACGAGAACGGAAAAGTGCTTTCTCCAAATCAGTTTTCCTATAGGTATGCAAAACTCATAAAAGCATGTGGACTAACAAAGACCGGAATTCATTGCTTAAGACATACATTTGCAACTGTTCTTGTGAACGGTCATGAGAAATCTGATGGAAGCAGAGTATCGCTTCCAATTAAGCAGGTTGCAGATTTGCTAGGTCATACGACTACCTGCATTACAGAACGTTACTATGTAAAACGCGAACCAAAACACCTCATTGGGATAACAGATGACTTCTTATTATGATATAATAAACGCACCTCAAAGGTGGTAAAAATTCAAAACAAGGAATAGTGAAAGTATATTCTGTTTTATGGAGTATCTTTCTTTCCTGTCAAATAATGATACGCCAAACAAAGAAGAAAGCTGCTAATCAGCCCGGAGAGTGTTTTGATAAAGGTCGTCTTTCCGGCACCGTTCAGTCCGATCAGACCAACGATTTCATGGTCGCCAAGCTCCAATGAGAAATTGTCCAGTACGTTTTTCCCCGGCGAGTACCACACGTTTAATCTGTCGATGGTCAGAAGGGTTAAGTCCTCCATCTCATCACCTCCGCTTGTTCTTTTCCCTTTTCCAACCAGTATAGGCGCTGAGAAGAAAGGCGATACCCAAAACAGCATACAGTCCGGCAAAGGGACAGTTGTTCTGCACACAGCATACAACAGCGGCAATCAGCCAGATGATACCTACGGCCAGACGTATTACAATATGGCGCATTATTTTTCCCTCCTTAGAAGATTTTTCATATCTTTCACCTCGCTGAAAATAAAGAGCCGATGTACTTTGTGATTGCTCACAAGTTCATCGGCTCTGCGTCTAAAGCGTCCGGCTCTTTGATGACTGATATATTTTGTTTTATAAGATTGATCATCGTTTCTTTTTTACACTTGGGGCAAAAAAGCGGAAAGTTTTCAAGTACGGTATCCGGTCTGACCTTCGTACGGGTTTTATTGCCGCAAATAGGGCAAAGCACCCATGTGACTTTATAGTGATTCATATTGTTATCCCTTCTATCAGAAACCCAATAAAGCTCTCCAGCCGGATGTAAAAAACGCGCCTGCAGTCTTTATATAGATGTCTGCTTCTTCTCTTGAAAAATCATTTCTAATGAATTCCACATAGGTACGATATTGATTTCGCATCATAAGCGAAATAGTTTCCTTCTTAATCAAAGGAATGGAGAATCCTTTTTCCCTTAATTCCGGCAAAGTACGAAAAACAATTTGTGTTTCGTAGTCTGCGACACGGTCTACGATGTTTTCATAACGTGTTCCATCCGCACAGCAAATCAGCAGCTTCATACCGTCGAAATTCTCATAGATGAAATCAAGTGTTTCGGAAAAGATTTTGTCCTTGTCCCAAACCTTGTCTGTTTGTTCCAACTCAAACATTTCATCCTTTTCGTTTTCAGCAAGGTGTAGTATTTCTCGTATTCTCTCTATAAGCGGATCAACCAAAGCAGAAAACAGAGCTTCTTTACTATCGAAGTGCTTATAGATACCGGGAGCAGAAATACCCACAGCATCAGCAATCTGCTGCATGGATGTGCCTTGAAAACTGTTTTGCAGGAAAATCCCTCGGGCAATATTCAATATCTTACTCGGCGTATTACCTTTTTTTGCCGGCATGATTGACCTCCGCAACGGTATTGATTTGATAAGTTAACGCCATTAACCTTTGTCCAATATATCATGTTTTTATAAAATTGTCAAGAATTAAAGTTTAGATATATGATTAGATCAGATGAATATTGACATGATGCATAAAAATTCACGTATTATTTTGTTTGAGGTTACGCGATTAACCTATTGAAACATCAGTATCTCTATCTTATAATCTCATTGAAAGACTATATTCGGAGAGATGTTTATGCGGTCAAATTCATTCGTAAAATCGGTAATGAAAATAGCCATCCCTGTCGCTCTTCAATGTATGCTGCAATC
>JBGVNP010000137.1:0-2652 GCA_045125655.1 Eubacteriales bacterium
ATATGACTGTCCTTGTCCGTGCGACAGATTCCGTATGCTCTGCCACATTTAGAACAGACAAGTTCGATTTCATATCCCCAATTAGGGCTAAACCGCTTATCATAATCCACTGCTTTGTTATCCAGACCGTCGTAGGATACAGCCAAATCAAGCTCACTACCACACCCAGAACAAACTAAGCCGTTGAATTTCTTCATTATGTATCCCTCGTTTCTCTTATTTGATTCGTCCAAATACTCTATCGGTATGAATTCTACAATAAAATCTATATTTAATGTACTCAGTTTAGTTAACGATTCAAAATGCGGATTGCTTTCTGTTCCAAATCCAAATACAAGTTCATTTCCTTGTTTCTCTATAATATTACCGTTACCACCATTAAAATTACCTATAAACAAACCCATTCCTTTTTGAATTTCAATGCCGTTAATATCAAAACACTGTACAAGTCCTGTCTTTTTAAATTGGCGGTTAAACTTAGACACATCAAGTACACTGATTTTTGACAAATCCATTTGATTAAGTAATTGTCTGCCCTGCTCTGAATCATAATAGCTTTGTCTACAAAAACACAACAAGCCGTCTATTTCTTTTACAATACCCAAAAAAGCACCATTATCTCTATGTTGCAAAAGTATGTTCCCAGCTTCTATCTTCGTTCCAAACTTATCTAAATACTCAATCATTTGTTATGTCATCCCCTTTCTTTTTTTGAACCGTTGCCACCAACGGGAACGTTCTGGAAGAGCCTGCACGCTACTTGCGTGCAGTGCTTGCGCCGCCAGCAAACTCTGTGTTGCGTTTTGTAGAGCTGCTGTCAACTCTCGATTCTGTTCTGTAAGTGCCTTTATTTGTTCATTTTTTATGTTCAATTCCTGTGTCAAGGCTTTTACAACATTGTCAAGTTCATTGACAGACTCCTTGACATTATTCTTGACACCTAAATAATCAAGAACAGCATAATCAAGCCGTTTTTTACCGTCAACCTGCTTTACAAATTTTGACAAATCCTTTGTCAATCGGTTGTACACCGTCTGGCGAGATACGCCAAGCAGCTTTGCCACCTCTGATGGACTTACTGTATCGTTAATCATTGGTTTACCTCTTGCTCTATCATTCTTCGCAGGTAATTAAACCGATTTTTGACCGTTTTACGGTCTTTGTCATAAGCGTTCATCTTATGAATTTGATGAATAAGGTAGTCACAACGTTCTATATCATCGCCGTTTGGCACGGCTCTTATAACTAAATCCTGCAACACCCTGATTTGTTCTGGGCTGAATTCATCGTCACACGCCGCAGCACCGAGCAGATTGGCAAGCTCACCGCCGTAATCAATCTCTGTATTTTCTGCCGATACATCGATTATCTCAGGTTCTGGTTGCATTTCAATAAATTCTTCAAGTGTGAGCTGATCTATATAGTTCTCATTCTTCTTGATATGGAATAGGATAGACAACCATTTACCGCCTTTTCCAACCTTGCCACGCTCATAGGTGTAGCATATGTCTGTATACTCTCTAAGTGCTTCCTGACAACTATCAAGCACTTTACGTTTAAAATTATCCCAACGACCTGAATATTCGTCCTCAGTAACTCCAAGTAATCCACGAAGAGTAGTTAGTTTAAATTCCTTTGTTGCACTTGGTTTATCAGTTATCCATTGTTTCAAAATCTCATACATACGCACTTGATTAGGTGACTTCAAGCGGAGAGCATTCCAAAGCTCGTACTTAAAATATTTGTTTTTAAAATCAAACATCAGAGGTAACGCTCTGTCGTGAGCATCTATTTCAACCCACCACTCATCATCTTGGTCTTTGAATATATGACACTCCTTAAAAAGCTGAAAAGCACGCCAACCGAATCCGTCATCGTTAGGAATATGGACGATTTTACAAAGCAAACGGTCTGTACTTGTCTGTAATTGCTTGATATTAAGCCGTCCGAATCCCATAATACGCTGAAAATCCGATATAGGAAAGCGTACTACCCTTGTAGATTTATCTTTTGGATTGATTTTAGACAGATATATGCTGAAAAAACGAAGCTCCTGCACTGTCATATTGTTACTTCTTAGCTCATTCAGAACATTTCTTTTCGCAACTATTGCTTTATCATATAGAACGGGCATAAAAATCACCTCAACAGTAGTCTAACAAAATATCACTACTTTGTCAATAGCAAGTAGTGAATTGTGCAATAGCAAGTAGTGAATTAAATCCGCAAAACCGCATAAACACTGACTTTTTCGCACCCCTAAAATAATATTTAAAACACTTATTAAAACACTTTTTAAATCAATCTATCTATCCGCGCGCGCGCGAGACAGACTGATTGACCGATTTTCGCACCCATTTTTACAGACTTGTGCCTTTTTTTCTCTGTTGGGAACCGTTCGCCAGTCGTTGCTCCTGTTGTTTAAACTGCTTCATCAGCTGAGGGTTACTCGCCAAAACGCCTTCAAGGTATTCGATACGGTCTGTTAATTGGCTGTTCTGAGCTTTCAAATCCGCCACAAGAGAACTTGCATGACCTAACCGACTTTCGATTCCGCTGTATTTGCGCACAAGGGCGTTGTTCTGCGCTTTGATGTCCTCATAGTCGCTCTTTGCGGCAAAGGCACCGAGAGCTTGTTCTTTAATTGTGGCG
>JBGVNP010000138.1:0-3031 GCA_045125655.1 Eubacteriales bacterium
GTTAAAATGCGAGAAAATCGTTATGTGTTGTGGGATACAAAGTATCACACAACACGATTTGCGCGGAGTTTTGCCAAATCAGCACAAACTATATGGCTTTTGCGCGAAGCTCTATAAAAGGTTTTTGCGCCACTTTTACCAAAAAGTGGCATACTCTTTTCTTAAACTAACTTTTTACCCCCCCCAATAAATCCCAATTTATACAAAGAAATGCGGACGGCAAATCCGTCCGCATTTCTTTATTCTTCATTTTGCTTCGAGCTCTGCGCCGCCTTGCCATCAATATACCCTTCTGCGAGGATATATGCAGCAAGCACTCCAAGAGCAGAAACCGTTGCAACGAGCTTCTCGGTGGTGAAATTATCAACCCCAAATAGTACGCACAACGCGCACACAAGAGCGCTCACCGCCGCCCAAAATTTTCTGCTTGATAGTTTTTTTGTCCAGTCGATCTTCATATCTTTGCACCCCACTCTCTTTCCAAAACGGTGATACGTTTTTCATGCTCCGAAAGCTCGGTATAAAAATGCGCATTCTTATCCGACTGATGCTCCATTGTTTCCTTGAGCTGAACGACGGCGCTCTCTAATTTAAGTATCGCGGAATTGACCTTGATAACAACGTTCATTACCGCAATAAATGCCGAGATGATGCCAAACATTCCAACCGCAATCTCCCAAGTCATATTCTTCCTTTCCAAGCGCTTTTGCTATTCCAAGTGTATTATAGCATATTTTTTACATTCGTGCGCGACAGAAATATGTCAATATAAAGTTTTTTTCGGATAAAATGCAAGTAATCTTGACATTGTGAGATTTTTGTGATATTATACTCATATATGTCAAAAATTTCTTTATTGTACATAAATCTGTTCACAAGGAGGTCGCCTATGGCTTGGGGAACATTTACGGATATTCACCTTGCAACGCTCGCATTCGCGTTGATTTTTATAGTTATTCTGTATAACGTTTTGCAGAAAAAATCAAGAAGCTCACAGATACTTACTCTTTTTGCCCTCTCATTTGTGGGAGTGGGCGGTGTTGCATATAATCTTTTCACAAGCGAGAATATGATGGAGGCACTTCCGCTTGAGCTTTGGTCACTCAGTGCTCTTCTTCTTCCCTTCGCAATTATTATGAGAACAAGAGGAATTTGCAACTTGCTTATTTTGTGGCCTGTTCAGTCCTTTGCACTCCTCGTATTCAACCACGAAAAAGCGGATATGGACGTTTTAACCGGTGAGTTTGTTCTTTATTTCTTCACACATCTTTTAACCTTTGCAATTCCCTTGATTATGTTCTGGCTCAAGCTCACTCGCAGAGATCAGAAATATTTATCAAAATCGCTTATACTGACGGTTATCGTTTATACTGCCGTTCACTTTGCTAATATCGCCTTGGGCACTAATTATCTCTATTCAATGTCGCCCGAGGGCAATTCGTTCCTTGGATTCTTCTATACCTTTGTTTCCGAATATTGGTATATGTATTGCATGATTCCTGTGTTCTTTATCTACCTTGTTTGGTGGTATCTCCCTGAGATCCTCGACTATAGAAGAAAGACCAAGCGCATGAGAATGATGCTCCAGGATATCGACAGATATTACGAAGAATATGAGGACGAATATATCGACGAGATAATCGAAGAAAAATACGGAGATTAATTTAAAAAATAAAATACGGAGCTTATGTACGGCTCCGTATTTTTTTGTCATCTGTAAAATTTGGTGTTAAAATTTTGATTTGTCGCGCACGTTGTTAGCACTGACCAAACGGTTGTTTTGTCCACTTTTTCAAAAGTGGCTCTCCACGAGCAGTGGCATCCGCGCGGCGTGAGCGCACTCGGCGTTTCTTTTCCATAGCTTTTCTTTGCGCTTATTTCGTCAAAGAAAAGCGGCTAAAAAGTCTTGGTATTTAAAGATAGTGCCACAAACTATAGCGACTGCTACTCTTTTATCCACTTTTTCTTTGAGAAAGTAGCCCCAAAGAAAAAGTTCCCAAAAAGAAAAGGGCGTTTTTGCGCTCACGCCGCGCGGGCGACCGCTTTTGAAAAAGCGGTGCAAAACAATCAGTGGGTCAGTGCGAACATAGTGCGCTATAAATCCCAATTTGTGTAAAAAACGGCAGGGATAATCCCCTGCCGTAATTTTTATAGATCAAATCTTTCTTTTATCATCTTTGCCACAACATTGGGGGCAAGATCGGTATTATCAATCCTCAAATAATTCTCAAATGGGATTTCTCCATCTTCACTTACAAGACGGTATCTCTCCTCATTAAGCAATCTTTGTTCGCTCAAGGCAAGATCGCGCTTGGATGCCTTATTTTTGAGGCGGTTCTCGGTCTTGTTACGCTCAATTCGTACACCCTGGTCGGCAATCAGTTCAACACAATAGACTTCATCAAATTTCGAGGCAACCCCCATTATGTATTCTCTATCAATCGGCATATCAAATGCCCACAGAAATGTGAAAATCATTCCCTTGTTGTCGCTCTTTAGAAATTCCTCAAAAATGACCTCGCGCAACCTTTGGGTGACGCCGCCGTGAAAGTAGCCAAAAATCTCAATAACTGGCTCGATCATCATGTGATTGTGAAAAAGACGAAGATCAGTTATTTTCATAAGCTCCTGCCCAACGGTCATTTTACCAACTGCACCGCTACCGACGATTATTACTAATTTCATTGAACTTCACCTGCCTTTTGAAATGTTTTGGATATTATAACACATCATAATTAGCGTGTCAAGTTTAACATTCAAATTTTGATTTGTCGAGCTGTTTAAAAAGTTAGTTTATGTTAGGATAAATGTTCTTTTTCGAGAAAAAGAACCAAAAAGCTTTTTAATCAGCTTCGCGCAATAGCCATATAGTTTGTGCTGATTGGGCAAAACTCCGCGCAAATCGTTCCGCGCGAGATTCTATCGCGCCCTTGTGTCATTCTGGAGGGAGCATAAGCGACCGATAGAATCTCGGTACGGACACAAGGGCAGCTCCAGAATGACAACGCGCGGAACATAACGATTTTCTCGC
>JBGVNP010000139.1:0-8074 GCA_045125655.1 Eubacteriales bacterium
AACTAACTGTTTTTTTGTTAGCACAGACTTTAAACTGTGGCACATAGTAAATAAATTTTAGAAAATTACTCCGTAGGAGTGATTTTCGTAGTTTTGAAAGTACAATGCCGACCGTCGTACTTGTACGTAAGGGCGGTATTGGAGTTTCTAAACCGATAATTCATTTTTGAATTATCGAAAATTTACGCGAAGTCTGCTCAAACCAACCGATTAAGTTTTTCGGGGTGTGGGGCGGCTTTTCAAAAAAGCCCCACATCTTTTTACAACTAACTTCTGCTCGACAAATCAAAATTTGATGCAACCATAGTATTTTCTTATCAATCGCGGTTAAAAGGTCGTTATTGACATTTTTGGCTATATATGATATTATTACAATAGATAACTATTTCCAAAAGAGGTAATAAAATGTCAAAGGCACTTGGTGAGATGAGTACCGCGGCGCTCGCGTATCTCGGCGACAGCGTTATTGAGCTTTGCGTTCGCGAGCTTTTAGTGACGCGCGGGGTTTCTTCCGCAAAAAATCTTAATAGCACGGCGCTCCGTTTCGTTAAGGCAGAGGCACAGGCGGATGCGATAATAAAAATTTTGCCCATCCTCTCCGATGAGGAGAACGCCGCCTATCGCAGAGGCAGGAATATCGGACACACCAACGTTCCCAAATCTGCAACGGTCGGTCAGTACCGTCTTGCAACGGGCTTTGAGGCGCTTTTCGGCTATCTTCATCTCACAAACCAAAAGGAGAGAATAAACGAGCTATTCTCTCTCGCATACGAGGACGTAATAAATTCACTTGAAATATAAGGAGAAAAACATGAGCAATCCAAAAATTAGAATTATAGTTGAGGGCTTTGGCGAGATGTGCGCCGAGCTCTATCCCGACGTAGCACCTATCACGGTAAAGAACTTTATGGAGCTTGTTCGCTCAAATTTCTTTGACGGACTCATCTTCCACCGCGTTATCAACGGATTTATGATTCAGGGCGGCGGATATACCCCCGACTTTGAACAGAAGGAAGCAAAATCCATTAAGGGCGAATTCCGCGCAAACGGATTCAAGAACGACTTGAAGCATGAAAAGGGTGTTCTCTCCATGGCGAGAACAAGCGCACCCAACTCTGCATCCTCTCAGTTCTTCATTATGCACGCACGCGCGCCCCATCTCGACGGTCAGTATGCGGCTTTCGGCAAGGTTTATGAGGGTCTTGACGTGGTTGACAAGATCGCAAATGTTGAAACCACCATCAAAATGTGGATGTATCAGGACTGCCCCAGAAAAGACGTAGTCATCAAAACTATCGAGGAAATTAAAGAATAATGGCTAAAAAAACTATGCGCGGCGGCGCTTTGCTCGCTCCGCTTCCGCCCACGATGGTTTCGTGCGGCGATATGGAAAGCTCCAATATAATCACTATCGGCTGGACAGGTATTCTCAATACCATTCCGCCCAAGACCTATATCTCGGTGCGCCCGACCAGACATTCCTATGAGATCATCAAGGAAAAGGGTGAGTTTGTTATTAATCTCACGCCCTCTCAGCTTGCAAAGGCGGCGGATTATTGCGGCGTTTATACCGGCAAAAAGGTAGATAAATTTGAAAAATGTAAGCTCACCAAGATCAAGGGCACGCAGGTCGATGCTCCGATGATAGAGGAATGCCCTGTAAATATCGAGTGTCGCGTAACGGATATTATCCCCCTCGGCTCGCACGATATGTTTATGGCGGATATCCTTGCTGTCAATGTTGACGAGGAGCTTTTTGATAAGGACGATAAAATGCGCCTTGATAAAGCAAATCTTATCTGCTATTCCCACGGAGAATATTTTGAGCTTGGCAAAAAGATCGGAACGTTCGGATTTTCTACAAAGAAAAAGAAAAAGCACCCAAAAAAGAAAGGATAATTTTCCTTTTAATACAGGAGTCTGTAAATTGGGATTTATATGAGAATTTGAATTTTCAAATCCATACTCCACGCAAGATCCTTCGGTCGCTTCACTCCCTCGAGGATGACGCGTGGGTTTGTAGATAGCAAAGGTTCCGCGCGTCAAGAGAAGTAATGCCTTGCGGCATAACTTCGAAAAATCTTGCGCGGCGGCTAAATAAAGAAATCTTGCAATTTTATCACAAATTAACTCCCCGATAAATCAAAATTTCAAGCATAAACCGTCATCGAAAGGAGATCAAAATGAACGAACCGTTGTTCAAAAATAGCTTTGTCAGAGAAAAGCAAATGTACAAAGAGCTTTACCAAAGCTATTACTTCAAAACACCTATTTTTTTGATTTTGTATGTGCTTTTTGCAATTCAAATACTTATCTCCTTCTCCGTTTCAATGGGAAATGGATTATTCGCTTTGTTTTGCGGCAGCTTAATCGTTTTGCTGGGCGTGTTTGTGTGCTCGCTCAACATCAAAACCGCTTTGGCACGGGACAACGAACGAGGCAACGGTAAGGAACTTCTCAACGAGCTTTTCGTCTACGACGATAGTATTGAATTGGAAATGTTTGGAAATAAAGACACTCTCTCCTTTTCCAATATCAAGCGCGTGTCCGAATCCAAAAATTACATTTTTGTGCAAACCAAAGCCCGAATGGCATACGTTTTAAAAAAAGACTCCTTTACCCTCGGAACAAGTGATGAATTCATCGAATTTTTGAAATCCAAGGGCGTAAAGGTGCAAAAATAAAATAGAAACAAATCGCAACACATCATTATATAAAAACTATTGAAAGAGGTACATAAATATGCTTCAAACAGAAGGTAAACAATATCACATTCCAGCATCGGTTGGTGAAGTGGGAAGATACGTTATTCTCCCCGGAGACCCCGGAAGATGCGAAAAGATCGCTAAATTTTTTGATAATCCCGAATTCTTGGGTATGAACCGTGAATACTGCATTTGGAACGGTACTCTTCTCGGTGAAAGAGTGAGCGTTTGCTCCACGGGTATCGGCGGCCCTTCAACGGCAATCGCAGTTGAGGAGCTTGCGGCTTGCGGTGCGGACACCTTTATTCGCGTAGGAACCTGCGGCGGTATTGATCTCGACGTTAAGGCGGGCGATATTGTCGTTGCCAACGGAGCGGTGCGCCAGGACGGAACATCCCTCGAATACGCGCCCCTTATGTTCCCTGCCGTTCCCGATACGGACGTGCTTTTCGCGCTCGTTGAGGCGGCAAAGGGAGAAAAATGTGACAGACACGTTGGCGTCGTTCAGGCGAAGGACTCCTTCTACGGTCAGCACAGACCTGCGAAGATGCCCACAGCTCCCCAGCTTCTCGCTCAGTGGGACGCTTGGAAAAAGCTCGGCGTAAAGGCAAGTGAGATGGAAAGCGGCACACTTTTCGTTGTATCCTCACTCCTCCGCGCAAGAAGCGGCGGTGTTTTCTCGGTAGTTTGGAATCAGGAGCGCTATGACGCAGGTCTTGACACCGACGATACACACAACGTTGACACCGAGGCGGCTATCCGCACGGCTATTGAAGCTATCAAGCTCCTTATCGAGCAGGATAGAAAATAAATTCGTTTTAAAAAGTTAGAGAATAAATCTTTAAATTTAATAACAATAATTAACATAAGGGAACCAGCTGACTGAAGAGGACAACGGTTCCCTTATACTATTTTAGGAGTAAATCATGGAAATAAATGTATTAATGTTTGTAGTTGGCTTGATATTTCTTATCAAGGGCGGTGACTGGTTTGTTGACGGAGCAAGCGGAATCGCTAAAAAATTTCATATTCCCGATATTCTCATCGGTGCAACCGTGGTATCAATAGGCACTACCTTGCCCGAAGTGATGGTTTCCGCAACCTCCGCCCTCAGCGGTCACGGTGAAATGGCATACGGCAACGCGATAGGGTCGATAATCTGCAATACCGCGCTCATAGCGGCGATCACTATTGCCGTTCGTCCATCAAAAATAGACACCTCGTCCTTCAAGCTCCCCGTAGCGATCTTCTTCGTTGCCGCCGCACTCTATTCGGGAGTTGCATATTTCTTCGGCGAATTTACAAGAGGAATGGGGCTCTTGCTTTTGGCGATCTTTGCGCTCTATACGGCGCTCTCCGTCCGTACGGCACTCAAAGCGCCTCAAGGAGATGAAGAACATAGTGAAGCAGTTGAAAGCAGCAACAAGGAGCTGATTAAGAATATCCTTATGCTTGTTGTTGGCGCAGCAGTGATAGCGATTGGAGCAGATATGCTTGTTGATAACGGAACAGTTATTGCGGCGGCTCTTGGAGTTCCTGAATCGGTGATCGCTCTCACCTTTATCGCAATCGGCACATCACTGCCCGAGCTTGTAACGGCAATAAGTGCACTTGCGAAAGGTCACGGCGCGCTCTCACTCGGCAACGTGATAGGTGCGAATATATTAAATCTCGTCCTTGTAAGCGGAGTTGCCTCCCTTGTTTCC
Source organism: Eubacteriales bacterium (assembly GCA_045125655.1). Classification (GTDB taxonomy): domain Bacteria; phylum Bacillota; class Clostridia; order Oscillospirales; family CAG-272; genus RGIG4608. The sequence continues at coordinate 4,412 of JBGVNP010000139.1, forward strand.
CCGTTCTCCATTCCCAACAATTCGCAGATAGCGGGCATAAACTCCTCACTCGTGGTAGATATTCCCGTAATGCTCTTTGTGATGGCTTTTTTGACCATCCCCACATTACTTACTAAAAAGCTCTCGCGATTTCAGGGTATCGTCCTCATAGCCATATACGTTGCCTTCTGTGCTATGCAGTTTATTATTTGATTCGAATAGAGGCGAGTTGTTCGCACTAAATTCCAACAAAATATCTTGACATTTGCTTAATACATTGATATAATATAAGATGAAGTAGGATGGCAAAATATCGCCATGAATGAATAAATCATTTTTTATCGTCTATATTAGTCGAAGAACGGAGAAAACAAATGAACGTTTTAAAGGAATTATCACTCATCGGTATTGTACCGGTAATAAAGATTGACAGAGTTGAGGACGCGCTCCCTCTCGCAAAGGCTCTCATTGATGGCGGTCTTCCCTGCGCGGAGATCACCTTCAGAACAGCTGCTGCAAAGGACGCTATCGCGGCTATCGCAAAGGAATATCCCGATATGATCGTTGGTGCAGGCACAGTTCTCACAAAGGAGCAGGTTGACGACGCTATCGAAGCAGGTTCAAAATTCATCGTTAGCCCCGGCTTCAATCCCGAAATCGTTAAATACTGTCAGGAAAAAGGTTGCCCCATTGTTCCCGGCATCAACAATCCCACAGGCATCGAGCAGGCGCTCTCCTTGGGACTCACAACCGTTAAATTCTTCCCCGCTGAACAGAGCGGCGGCATCAATATGATCAAGGCAATGAGCGCTCCCTATGGCGCAGTTACATTTATGCCCACGGGCGGAATCGGCCCCAACAACGTTAACGATTATCTCTCCTTCAACAAGATCCTTTGCTGCGGCGGCAGCTGGATGGTTAAGGCAGATATGATCAACGCGGGCGATTTCGACGGCATCACAAAGCTTGTTCGTCAGGCAGTTGACACAATGCTCGGATTTAAGTTCAAGCACATGGCTATCAACGAAACAAGCAAGGACGCGGCTGACTCCGATGCAAATGCAATTGACGGCGTATTCGGTCTTGGCACAAGAGCTGCAAGTGCATCCACGTTCGCATCCGAGTCCATTGAGATCATGCACACCACAGGCAAGGGCACACACGGTCACGTTGGCATTCAGACAAACAACGTTGAGCGCGCAGTTTACCACCTTGAGCGCCGCGGCGTTAAGTTTGATCACTCTACCGCAAGATTTGACAAGGCGGGCAAGATGACCTTCATCTACCTCGCTGACGAGATCGGTGGCTTCGCATTCCATATCTGTCATTAATTTCCCCATAATTATAGATTGAAAGGAATTTAGAAAAATGAAAAGAGTTGTTACATTCGGTGAGCTTATGCTCAGACTTCAGCCTTACAATTACGAGAGATTCGTTCAGTGTGACCACGTTGAATTCACCTTCGGCGGCGGTGAGGCTAACGTTTCTGTTTCTCTTGCTAACTACGGTATAGACGCGGCGTTCGTTACAAAGCTCCCTGCACACGCAATCGGTCAGGCAGCTGTGAACAGTCTCAGAAGATATGGTGTTGATACATCCATGATCGTTCGCGGCGGCGATAGAGTAGGTATCTACTTTAATGAGAAGGGCGCTTCTCAGAGAGGTTCAGTATGTATCTATGACCGCGCTAACTCCGCTATCGCAAAGGCTTCTACCGCTGACTTTGATTGGAACGCTATCTTCGAGGGCGTTGATTGGTTCCACTTCACAGGTATCACTCCAGCGCTTGGCGAAAACGTTGTTGAAATCTGCAAGGAAGCTTGCAAGGCAGCTAAGGCACGCGGTATCAAAATTTCCTGTGACCTTAACTACCGCGGTAAGCTTTGGACCAGAGATCAGGCAAGAGCTGCTATGACAGAGCTTTGCCAGTACGTTGACGTTTGCATCTCTAACGAGGAGGACGCAAAGGATGTATTTGGAATTGAAGCTGAAGCTACCGACATCTACGGCGGTAAGCTTAATCACGAGGGCTATAAGTCCGTTGCGAAGCAGCTTGCTGATAAGTTTAATTTCGAGTATGTTGCTATTACTCTCCGTGAGAGCCATTCCGCATTCGACAACGGTTGGTCTGCAATGCTCTACAACGTAGCAAACGACGAGTACTGCTTCTCCAAGAAGTACAACCTTCACATCATTGACCGTGTTGGTGGCGGTGACTCCTTTGGCGGCGGTCTCATCTACTCTCTCCTTTCCGGCAAGAACACTCAGGCTGCTGTTGAATTTGCAGTTGCAGCTTCTGCTCTTAAGCACTCCATCGAGGGTGACTACAATATGGTTACTCTTGCTGAAGTTGAGAAGCTCGCAGGTGGCGACGGCTCAGGTCGTATCCAGAGATAATTAAATATTGAAATAAAAAAAGAACGCAGAAAATCTGCGTTCTTTTTGTTCTATTTCACATAATAATCTCGCTTTTGAAGAATTTCTCTTGAAAAGCAATTTTGTCCATTATTTCACCCTTCGTAAATGACACACCCTCGGGAACCACTACCCATTTGTCCTCAATGTCATCAATTCGATGAATAATAGCAATTACTTTTCCAATAAATTCCGAAATGGGTTCATCCACCCCCAATATATAGGCATCTTGCTCTTCACCGTCCGGTGCGATAACTCCCGAAATATATCCATAGTTGACAGTATAAATTATATCTTCATACTTTGGATGATGAGAACCAAGCGGTCTATCAACAATAACTTTTACAATGTTTCCAATCATATTCTTAATTATCTATATTAGCTCTTGTGGTATTAATTGAAGAAATTAACATTCTTCTGATAGAACCGCAATCGTGTAATAAGTCTGTTATAATATCATCAGTAAAAATTTTGGACTTCTGCATAAGCTCAAGCCAATACTCGGTTTCATAGCACTCTTTTAAGGCAATCTGTAATTTAGAAATAAAATCAGCTTTACTATGAGCATATTTTGCCTCTCTTATATTTGCACCAATAGAGGTAGCGCTACGCTCTAACTGATTTACAAGGGAATAATGTCCTTTTATACCATCGGCTATCCTCAATATTTTGACCGCAAAATCCATAGATAAATCTGCAAGCTTGTTTTCTGCCATAACAATCACCTCTTGCCATAAGTATAGCACAGATTTAAAAGAAAAGCAAGAATGAAATCCGAGTGAACTCGGATGAAATCTTCAGCCTTCGGCTTAAGATGAAATCAAATCCGCCTCTCTTTAACCTTGCGGAGCAAGATTTCATCGCGTAGCGATTTCATCCACGTTAGTGGATTTATTCCGACGCAGTCGGATTTAATTGAAAAAGACTCAGGATTGAATTCAACCCTGAGTCTTTTTCTGGCCCACCCTGGGGGAGTTGAACCCTCGACCAACGGAATCGGAATCCGGTACTCTATCCAAACTGAGCTAAGGGCGGATGCTATGGCTTGATTGAAATTTAAATTTTGATTTATCGGTCACTTTTTTTGAGAAAAAAGTAACCAAAAAAGCTTTAATCAGCTTCGCGGCAATACCAATAAAATCTGTACTAACTTTTGTAGGGACCGGCGTCCCCGACGGTCCAATTCAAAAGCAAGGTAACTTTTGTTCAAAAATGTTGGATTTTGTTTGTGCGTAGCCGTGAAATTTGATGTTATTTCATCGTTATGGA
>JBGVNP010000140.1:0-20311 GCA_045125655.1 Eubacteriales bacterium
AATTTTAGAAAATTGCTCCGTAGGAGTGATTTTCGTAGTTTTGAAAGTACAATGCCGACCGTCGTACTTGTACGTAAGGGCGGTATTGGAGTTTCTAAACCGATAATTCATTCTTGAATTATCGAAAATTTACGTAAAATCTGCAGAAGCCAACCGACTAAGTTTTTCGGGGTGTGGGGCGGCTTTTCAAAAAAGCCCCACATCTTTTTACAACTAACTTCTGCTCGACAAATCAAAATTTAGACAAATTTACAAAAAACACTTGAAATTTTATTTTCTTATGATATAATACTAATGTTGAAAATAAATAGACCCCTATAAAAACTATGATGAAGCTTGGTTTTGTCAGGTGTTCTTTACAGAGATAGTTGCCTTTGGCTGTGAGCAACTTAAGAGCAGGCAAAATTCGTTTCCCTTCGGAGTTGGCGCGGTGAAAGCTGTATTTCTATCAAGTAGTCGCCCCCGTGTGCTCGCGTTAAGAGCATCAAAGTGTTAGCTTTGTAAAGTGTATTAGCTTGGCTAAAAATACGGGTGGTACCGCGTGCGTGAAATTGTTTGATTTTGCTCCTCGTCCTGTTCTTTGGATGGGGCGCTTTTTGTTTTTACGGATAATTTTTCTATATATTTTGAAAGGAAAAGCAAAATGAAAGAAACTTTGAAAAGAATCAAAGAAGAGGCACTTGCAAGGATTGCAGACGATAATTGCGATCTTGAAGCCCTCAGAATTCAGTATCTCGGCAAAAAGGGTGAGCTTACCGCAGTTCTTCGCGGTATGGGACAGCTTTCCGCCGAGGAGCGTCCCGTTATAGGTCAGCTTGCGAATGAAGTTCGCGAGGAGATCGAAAACGCAATGAAGGAAAAGCAGACCGAGCTTAAGGCAAAGGCACTTGAAAATCAGCTTAAATCCGAAAAGCTTGACGTTACTATGCCTGCAAAAGTACCTGTAAGAGGACATCTTCATCCTCTCACAAAGATGCAGCGCGAGCTTGAGGACATCTTCATCGGTATGGGCTACAGCATCGCAGAGGGTCCCGAAGTAGAGTACGATTACTACAACTTCCAAGCGCTCAACATTCCCGAAAATCACCCTGCAAGAGATACGCAGGATACATTCTATATCACGGAAAAGATCCTTCTTCGCTCACAGACGTCTCCCGTTCAGGCGAGAGTTATGGAGCAGCAGAAGCCGCCCATCCGCATAGTTTCCCCCGGTCGCGTTTACCGTTCGGACGCTATGGACGCAACTCACTCCCCCCTCTTCCATCAGTTCGAGGGACTTGTAGTTGACAAGGGTATCACAATGGGCAACCTCAAGAGCACACTTGAGGAGTTCGCTAAAAAGACATTCGGTGAGGAGACAAGAGTTCGTTTCCGTCCCCACCACTTCCCCTTTACAGAACCCTCTGCAGAGGTTGACGTAAGCTGCTTTGCTTGTGGCGGCAAGGGTTGCCGTCTTTGCAAGGGCGAGGGTTGGATTGAAATCCTCGGTGCAGGTATGGTTCATCCCAACGTTCTTCGCAACTGTGGAATCGACCCCGAAGAATACAGCGGCTTTGCATTCGGTATGGGCGTTGAAAGAATTTTGATGCTCAAGTACCACGTTAACGATATTCGTCTTCTTTACGAGAACGACGTACGCTTCTTGCATCAGTTTTAATAGGAGGTACGCATAATGAATTTATCAATTAAATGGCTTAATGATTTCGTCAATACCGACGGTATTACGATTAAAGAATATTGCGATAGAATGACCGATACCGGCTCCAAGGTAGAGGGCTACGAGGAGCTTGGTGCTGACGTTGAAAACGTAATCGTTGCGCGTGTTGAAAAGATGGCTCGCCACGAAAACAGTGACCACCTTTGGGTATGTCAGATCAACACGGGTGCCGAAACAGTACAGATAGTTACGGGCGCGCAAAATGTTCACGAGGGTGACATCGTTCCCGCGGCGATTCCCGTGGCACACCTTCCCGGTGATATTACTATCAAGGCAGGCAAGCTCCGTGGAGTTGAATCCTACGGTATGCTCTGCTCATATCACGAGCTTGGTCTTACCGAGCACGATATGCCCGGATATGAGGGTGATGGAATCCTCATTCTCGGTGAAGAATTTGCACAGTATATTGGCAAGGACATTCGCGAGGCGCTTCTTCTTCGCGACACAAGCGTTGAATTTGAGATCACCTCAAACCGCCCCGACTGTCTTTCCGTTATCGGTCTTGCAAGAGAAACCGCAGTTAGCTTCAACCGTCCTTGGACTTGCCCCACACCCACCGTTAAGGGCGCAAACGACGGCGACAAGATAGAAAACTATATCAAGGTTGCAATAAACGACTCCGATCTCTGCGCGAGATACTCCGCAAAGGTCGTTAAGAACGTAAAGATCGCTCCATCTCCCCTTTGGCTCAGAATGAGACTCCGCGCAAGCGGTGTTCGTCCTATAAATAATATCGTTGACATTACAAACTACGTAATGCTTGAATACGGTCAGCCCATGCATGCATTCGACTACTCCTGCCTCAGTGGCGCAGAGATCAACGTTCGCCGTGCAAATGAGGGTGAAGTATTCGTATCCCTTGACTCCAAGGAGCATACGCTTGACTCCTCAATGCTTGTAATTGCTGACCAAAACAAAGCGGTTGCGCTTGCAGGTGTTATGGGCGGTGAAAACTCCGAGATCAAGGACGAGACAGTAACGGTTGTATTTGAAAGTGCTAACTTTGACGGTCCTTCCGTTCGTGTTACAGGTAAGAAGAATGGTATGAGAACCGAATCAAGCTCTCGCTTTGAAAAGGGACTTGATCCCGAAAATACGATTCCCGCACTTCTTCGCGCTTGCGAGCTTGTTGAGCTTCTCGGCGCAGGCGAGGTAGTTGACGGCACTATCGACGTATATCCCGGTAAGAAGCCCCCTGTTACACTTCCTCTCGATCCTAAGGTTATCAACAATTTCCTCGGTGTTGACATCTCCGAAGAATTTATGGTAGAAACTCTTGAAAAGCTCGAGTGCAAGGTTGAAAACGGCGTTATTACCGTTCCTTCCTTTAGAAATGACCTCACTTGTATAAATGATATTGCCGAGGAAATTATTAGAATTTACGGCTATAACGATATTAAATCATCCAAGATCAAGGCAGAAAACACCGCTGGTGGAAGAACTCCCAAGCAGCAGTTTAAGGTTGACCTCAGCGATGCGCTCTGCGGAATGGGACTTGACGAGATCACGACTTTCTCCTTCATCAGCCCCCGTTACTACGATAAGATCAGACTCCCCGAAGATGAGAGTGTAAGACGCTCAATCGTTATCTCAAATCCTCTTGGTGAAGATACAAGTATTATGAGAGTTACGGCTCTTCCCTCTATGATGGAAGCGCTCGCGCTCAACAACAATATGGGCAACGAGGACGTTTGCCTCTATGAAATGGGTAATATTTATATTCCCGCGGCTGACGAGGACGATCTTCCCTGCGAATCAAACGTGCTTACACTCGGTATGTACGGCAACGTTGATTTCTATACAATGAAGGGTGTTATTGAGGGCGCGCTTGCTCTCGGCAGAATAAAGGGTGTTACCTATGAAGCGGTTTCCGACAACGCAACCTTCCACCCCGGTCGTTGCGCACGTCTTGTTGCCGCTGACGGAGAATTCCTCGGAATCTTCGGTCAGCTCCACCCCCTCACAGCGCAGAATTACGGATTCAATACTCCCGTTTATGCTGCAGAGCTTGATTTTGATGCTATTTTCGAGCATTGTGACGGTTTGATCGAGTATAAGCCCCTTCCCAAATTCCCCGCGTCCACACGTGACTTCTCATTCGTTTGTGACGAGGAGCTTGAGGTGGGCAAACTCTCCGCACTCATCGCACGCGCAGGTGGTAAACTCGTTGAGGACGTTAAACTCTTCGATATCTACCGCGGCGTTCAGCTCGGTGAGGGCAAAAAGTCCGTATCCTTCCGCGTAACCTTGCGCGCAAGCGACAGAACACTCACAGTTGAAGAAGCCGACAAGGTAAGCTCAAAGATCCTTTCTTCTCTTGAGCATCAGCTCGGCTTGACATTGAGAAAGTAAAATAAAAAATAAAAAGCCCTGAAATTCAGGGCTTTTTTTATTGCTCGTATATCAACGTTTCGGGATGAGAAAAGTTGAATTTTATATTCTTTTTCGGATTAATTGCAATATTGAGCGTTCCCTCTTCGGTCGTGCCCATTCGAGTATCCATTTTGAGCGCACGGTAGGGCTTGAAGCCGCACTTTTTTTGAACTCTTTTGGATTGCAAGTTGAAATTGTAATAGCCACATGTCAAAAAATCGAGGTCACACTCATCAAACAAGTAATTCATAACGGCATTTACCGCTTCGGGCATAAGTCCCCTCCCCCAATAATCCTTGGCAAGAACAAAGCCGATCTCTCTGCCGAGGTAACCGTCAAATTCGGTCAGCTTATCCTCAAGTTTGTATTCATTAATACCAAACGAACCCACAACCTTGCCGCTTTCCTTTAAGCAAATGGCAAAGTCTATGTCATTTTCAATAAATCTATCAAGAATTTCTTTGCTTTCTTCAATGCTTTCGTGATGCTTCCAGCCAGCTCTCTCGCCAACACCCTCGACCGATGCGTATTCATAAAAATCATCAAGGTCGCTTGGCATAAAAGCTCTTAAAATCAACCTTTCGGTTTCAATCACTTTACCGTTTATCTTAAAAATTGCGTTCATTTCGCCACCGCCCTTCATTTTTGCCTTATTATACACAATCCACCTAAGAATGTCAATAATGAAAATAATAAATTGGGATTTAGCGCGCACTATGTTCGCACTAACCCACTGATCGTTTTGCACCGCTTTTTCAAAAGCGGTCGCCCGCGCGGCGTGAGCGCAAAAAACGGCCCTTTCTTTTCCATAGCTTTTCTTTGGGCCTCTTTTTCCAAAGAAAAGCGGCTAAAAAGTCTTGGTATCAAAAGATAGTTTGTGTTTATAACGCTTTTTTCTTTGGCATAAGAGCCACAAAGAAAAAAGCTTGGCAAAAAAGAAATGGCGAGTGCGCTCAAGCCGCGCGGCTCTGCTACGCGCAGGGCGCCACTTTTGAAAAAGTGGACAAAACAACCGATTGGTCTGTGCTAACAACGTGCTCGACAAATCAAAATTTGAAATTTTAAACTCCAATTTTATTAGATAAACATTGACAACAAAAAATGTTTGTGTTATAATCCTAAAATGTAAAAATAGGGAAGGAGAGAAACGATGACCTTAGCTATTGATATTGGAAATACAAGCATTGCTCTTGGTGGTTTTGAGGGCGACGAGCTGAAATTTGTGGTTCGTCTTTCAACGGACGTATCCAAGACCGAGGACGAATATGCGAGCAAGATACTTAACATTCTCAGTCTTCACGGAGTGGAGAGAGGAAACGTTGACGGCGCGATAATTTCAAGCGTTGTTCCGCCTCTGAATTCCATAATGAAACGCGCTATTGATTTAGCTTACGGAGTCGAATCGCTTATGGTTTGTCCCGGTATCAAAACGGGAATCGGTATTCTTTGCGATTCTCCCTCAAGTGTAGGTGCCGACCTTATCTGCTCCTGCGTGGCGGCAAACACGCTTTACAGTGCGCCCTCCCTTATTATTGATATTGGAACGGCAACCAAAATGATCGTTACCAACAAAAACGGCGCATTTATCGGTGTTTCGATAATCCCCGGTGTTATGATGGGGCTTAAGGCACTCTCAAACGGCACGGCACAGCTTCCACAGGTCAGTCTTGAAGCGCCCTCGACCGTGATAGGCAAAAATACCGTTGACTGCATGAAGAGCGGTGTTATATTCGGTCACGCGAGTATGATAGATGGCATGATCGACCGTATCAATCGCGAGATCGGAGAAGAGCTTCCCGTTATCGTTACGGGTGGATATGCGCCCGTCATCGCATCGCATTGCAATCACAAAATGACGACCGACGAATATCTCGTTCTTAAAGGACTTAATATCATTTATAATAAGAATAAATAAAAATTTAATATCATTTGTTTAATACTCTTTACAAGGAGTAAATTTATAAATTTAGCGTTGTACCTATATGGACGACAGCAAGGAGTAATTTATGATTAAAACAAACAAAAGACGAATGTCAACCAAGACCTTGGTGCTTGCGGCGATAATGACGGCACTCGTTATTATTTTGCAGTTTATGGGCACTTTCGTGCGACTTGGTCCCTTTCAGTGCAGTCTTGTGCTTATGCCAATAGTAGTCGGCGCGGCGCTCTGTGGACCAACGATTAGCGCGTGGCTTGGATTCGTATTCGGAATGGTAGTGCTTCTTAACGGCGACGCGGCGGCGTTTTTGACCGTTAATGCCATCGGTACGGTTATCACCGTGCTTGCAAAGGGCATTCTCTGCGGACTTTGCGCAGGACTTGTTTACAATCTTCTTAAAAACAAAAACATCTATCTCGCAGTGCTTTGTGCGGCGATAGTATGTCCTGTAGTAAATACGGGAGTGTTCCTTATCGGATGCTTGCTTTTCTTCTTTGAAACAATCAAGGAATGGGGTCTTGCAGCGGGCTTTGGAACTGCAGTTGAGTATATGTTTTTGGGACTTGCTGGGGCAAACTTCCTTTTCGAGCTTATCACAAACATAGTACTTTGCCCGGCAATCATCAGAATTTTGAATTTGGGCAAAAAGATATTGAAAAAATAATAAAAACAAAAACCGCGAGTTTTAAACTCGCGGTTTATTTTTTTGTTTGATTTGATTATTTAACTGTTACGCTTGTGATGTGTGTGTTGATGTTTTCGGGGTAAACAGCATCAGTTCTGTTTTGCTCATCGTACCAATAAGCAAATCCTTCAATATCAACAACATCGCCTGCCTTAAGTGCCTCAACTGCTTTATAAAGATCGGAATCTGCGTTTGTGAGATAGCTTTCTACACAGAAGTTGTATTGTGCGCCATTGTAACTAAGAGTTACGTAAATGTCCTTACCGCGCGCTCCACCCTGATAAGAGATGCCCACAACTTCAAGGCCCTTGAAGGCAACCTTCATATTCTGGTAGTCAACAATATCTGCAGTGCCGAGCTTAGCTGTTACGTCAACTGACTCTGCAACGTAGTGTCCTTCAAGGATTTCATATGTTGCATCAGTAACCTCAACCTCGCCCTGCCACATAGCTTTATAGCCCGTCAAGCGAACCTTTGTGCCAACTGTGAGAGCGTTGTATTCTTCTTCTGTACAAAGCAATTCATAAACCAAGTAGCCGCCAACACCGTCCTGAAGATAGAACGTGCCTCTACCAACACCGTCTTTTGCCCACCAAGACTGTTTGCCTTGGATATAAGCTTCGATAACGACCTCGGCGTCAAGTTCAGCTGCAATATATTCTGCCCAAGTCATAACACCTTCGCTCTTGGTGATTGTGTCTTCTTTGGAAGTTGTGGGGTTGGGATCTCCCGTATTGCCAAAACATGCCACAAGAGAAAGCACCATAACAAGAACCAATGCCAAACAAATAATCTTTTTCATTTTTTGTTCTCCTTTGAAAAATAAAATTTACAGGTTTATTATACACTGTTTTGTAGAAATGTCAATATTTTCTTTGTTTTTTTCTAATACTATTTCCAATTCCATTGCTGTATAATAGATTAATATCCAAAGCCATATTGACGTAATAACAATTAGAAGCAACGTGCTTTCTTCAGGAAGCTCACCAAGCGGCTGTTTGGAAAATCCGTTATCCGAATACTGATCAAGCTTGTAAAGTGAATTCATTTTATTAAAAGTTTTTTCGAAAAATGCTTCGTCTATATTTTGCTTTCTTTCGGTTGCTTTGCGTGTTTCCTCAATAAGCTCTCCAGCAACGTTTCTAAGCGCGGACGAACCGTTGAAAACAGGAGTTGTAAAGCTGTTTTCTATGTTGTTAAGAAGAATTTTTGCTGCCTTTATTTTTACGTCATAATAAAGCTCGTTATCTTCACCCTCACGATTTAAATAATCTTGATATTTTGCGGATTGCTGTGCTTTTGTGGTTACGGGGAGATAACCCTCAGTCTGTGAATACGATATTTGAACCTCGTTTGTCAAAAGGAACTGAGCGAAGAGCCACGATGCAAGTACCTCACCGCTGTCATCCTTGTTGAATATACAAAGAGACGGCCCTTGAGAAATCATTTTGGGATTTTCTGTATCGTACTGCGGAATTGTCATTACCTCTATCTCGTAAGGAATCGAGGTGCCGTGAACCTCATTCAAAGGGGAATCATATCCCATCCAAGTAGCACCGGCTGTGGAATCTATCGCAAATATACAGCGTCCCATGTTGAGATAATTCGCAGGATAGCCCGCTTTTGCAAATGTGGAAAAAGCTCCGCTTGCAACGTGGGAGCTTATTTCGGTAAGAATATCCTTCGTTGTGTCGTTGAATATTTGCATCTCACCGTTTTCGGTCGAATACGGTGCTCCAAGCTGCTTGAGCATTGAAATCATCATATTGTCGGTAGACTTATATATAAAAGGGATGAGTGTGCTCTGACCGTTGGCAATATAATTGCCATTTTTATCCTTGCCGAGACTCATCGCTTTTTCACTCACCTTGAAAACAAAATCCCAAGTGAGGGTTTCGGGCAAAGTAAAACCGAGGGATTCAACGAGATCTTTGTTTATATAACATACCTCAGTGGAACGCATATAAGGAAGAGCGTATTGTATGCCGTCTATCTTACCCTCGTTCAAAAATTGAGGTACGATTTCCTCTGCCTTTACAGAGTTAAACTTGATCTCTGATCCTCCAAGTCCGTACTTTTCGTGACTGATGAATGCATCCAAAGGAAGTACAACGTTTTCTCCCTGCATATAGGTTGCTATGTGGTCGGGATACGTAATACATACGTTTGGAGTCGTCTTTTGGGGGATATTGGTTATTACGTCGTTGAAAATATCCTTGTAATCGGTATAGACCTTGTTTGTTACATGAATATTGGGATAAAGCTTTTCAAAATCCGAAATTGCTTTTTCGTATATCGCGTTTTGTGTGGGATTACTCTCATTTTTTGACCAAAAAACTATACTATATTCCTTTGACATATCAAATTCTTCAGGAATATTAAGTTCTGTTGTCGGCTTTCTGTTGTGACATCCCACAAGCATTGCAGTGGAAAAAGCAAGTGTAGCAAGAAGAGCTAAAGAAACGATTTTAATTAAAATTCTCATCCCTTTGTACCTCCTCTTGACACGCCATCCATTATTTTGTCCTTGAAGATGAGGAACAATACGATAAGGGGCGCGGAAATAACCACTACTGCAGCCATCATTGCGGGGACGTTTTCGCGTCCGAAGCCGCTTTCTCTTATCTCTTGAATACCGTTTGAAACAAGGAAATATGCCTTATCGTCGGTAATGAGTCGGGGCCAGATATATGAGTTCCAGCACTCTATAACCTTTAAAATAAGAACGGTTACGATTGTGGGACTTGAGATAGGCACCATTACCTTCAAAAGATAGCCGAAATCCGTTGAGCCATCGACCTGTGCGGCAAGATAAAGCTCGTCGGGTATCTGCGCAAAGTTTTCCTTCAAAAGATAGAGATAGAATATGGACGTTACCGATGGGAGAATAAGACCTAAAAATGTATTTCTGAGATTCATATCGGTAATGGTTACGAAATTTGTGATAATAACAAGCTCATTAGGTATCATCATTAGCGCAAGAAGGAGCGTAAAGGCAAGATTTTTGCCCCTGAACTCAAGACGCGCGAAGGCGAATGCCGCAAGCACGATGACTATGAGCATTATAAGCGTTGTTGCTACCGTGAATACAAGCGTGTTAAGAATGTATTGAAGCAGCGGAACTGCCGTAAAGGCGGTTTGATAGTTATCGAATATTACCTTTGCGGGAAAAAATTTTGGTACTGATTCGGAGTTGTACTCCGCAAAGCTTTTAAGGGAGTTTTGAAGCATCCAATAAAAGGGAAAGAGCACGGCGATTGCCCAGAGCGAAAGCCCGAAATATACGCCTATCTTTTTAAGCACACTCGTTACTTTGGTGCTTGTTTTGATCTTTTTCAATTCGTTCATATTCCGCACCTCACTTTCCGTAATGGACGTGCTTTTTACTTACGATAAGGTTGATGCAAGTAATGGTGAGCACGATGCAGAAAAGGATGATCGCCGCTGCAGATGCAAACGATGGGTATCCGCCGCCGTCACTGTAGAGCATATCGTAGATATATCCGACAATGGTATTCATCTCTGCGGTATTAAGGTTAGTGCCGAAAAGAGCGACTGCGTCACTGTACGCCTTGAACGCTCCGATAAATCCCGTGATAACAAGATATGAGATTGTGGGAGAGATCATCGGCAAGGTTATCTTCCAGAAAAGTCTATTTTCGGGAGTGCCGTCAACTGCTGCCGCTTGATAAAGAGTCTTGTCCACCGAGGCAAGTGCAGAGGTAAAGATAAGGATCTTAAAGGGAAGCACTACCCAAATCGTATAAAGGCACAAAACGAGCATTTTTGCCCAATACGCGCCGTCAATAAAGTCGATCGCCTGTCCGCCGAGCGAGGTGATGAGCGCATTTACAAGTCCGTCCGAATAGGGCGTTTTCTTGAAAAGGATCATAAATACAAGTCCTACCGCGAGCGTGTTTGTTACGTAGGGAAGGAAGAATATTGTCTGATATGCCTTTCTGAGCCATTTTATCGAGGAGAGTCCGAGCGAAATAACGAGTGCGAGGATCGTTGACGCGGGAACTGTTATCGCCACGAGTAAAAAGGTGTTTTTGAGCGCCTGAATAAAATAGGGATCGCGCAAAACGTATTGATAATTGTAAATACCGATGCCAAAGCTTTCTCCCGAAGCAAAGTTAAAGCCCTCTTCAAAGGAATATATCAGCACGTCGATGAGGGGATATATCATAAACACTCCCACGAATAAAAACGCGGGGAGCAGATATAACCAGCCCTTTAGTTCTTTGTTTATCTTCATTTTTTCACCGCCTTGTGTGAACATAATATCTCATATTAATAATACTATAAATATATCGAAAAGTCAATAAAAAGTTGGAAAATATAGGATAAGCCGACACTTCAAGTGTCGGCTCATTAATCACAGGTTAATAAATTGGGATTTAGCGAGCACTATGTTCGCACAGACCCACTGATTGTTTTGCACCGCTTTTTCAAAAGCGGTCGCCCGCGCGGCGTGAGCGCAAAAAACGGCCCTTTCTTTTGTTAGCTTTTCTTTGGGCCTCTTTTTCCAAAGAAAAGCGGCTAAAAACTCTTGGTATTTAAAGATAGTTTGCCTTTTGTAACGCTTTTTTCTTTGGCATAAGAGCCACAAAGAAAAAAGCTCCGCGAACCCCCAAAACTCGGCTCCGCTCGTTTCGGGGAACCCCGGCTGCAAAAAAGAAATGGCGTATCGCCTACGCGGCGGGCGGTTACTTTTTTGAGAAAAAGTAACCAAAAAACTTTTTTAATCGTTTGGTCTGTGCGAACATAGTGCGCGCCAAATCAAAATTTAAAAGCAATCAAAGAAAGGAAGCAACAAATTAATCCTTGAATCGCCTTGAAAGCAAAGTATTTTTTGAAGGAGAGGTCATATCCGTCGCAGAGGGAGATTATCTGAAAATGAACGGAAAGTCCCGACCAACCAATAAACAGTCCGCAGACTGCGGCGCGAAGGTCAACAGGGGTAAGCTGGGCGGAA
Source organism: Eubacteriales bacterium (assembly GCA_045125655.1). Classification (GTDB taxonomy): domain Bacteria; phylum Bacillota; class Clostridia; order Oscillospirales; family CAG-272; genus RGIG4608. Next base: position 11,693 of record JBGVNP010000140.1, read on the forward strand.
TTTGATATTCCACTTGTAATTTCAAGCGCGCCAAGGAGAAGATTTTGCATTTCTTCGGGTATTTCAAAGCTGTCAAAGGGATAGTGAAGAACTGCGATGAGCGTTGAAAAGAATACAACACACGCGCATATCACAAGCATTGCGCTTGCAGAGTGAGATATAGCGCCGACAATGATCCTTGAGGGAGATAATCTCCCTGATTTTTTATTGGAATTTTCTTCAATATCAATATTGATATTCTGCGAATCTTCTTTCCCTTGCTTGCATTTTAAATTGTCTATTTTAACTCTTTTTTGTGTTATTAATCCCAAAATCAAGGTGGAAAGTACGGCTATCGCCCACAAAATCCAACCAACAGTTGTATTTTTAAATATGCCCATACCCACAAATCCTGTCAAAAATGAGAGGGAGGGCAGGGAGGAGAGGGCGATTATTCGCTCGCAATCGTCCTTGCTGATCTTTCCACTTTTGTAGAGCAATAGCGTGCCGTTTACCGAGGTCGTGTATCCGCCGAGAAGTCCGAGAAAATAGGGGGCAACCGCCTCTTTTTTTACCCCCAGAATGCGACTTGCAAATGAGTTGAGGGGGCGCGTTATTTTTTCGACCGCGCCACATTCCACAGCTATTTCCGATGCCACCATAATGGGAAAAAGCGAGGGGATTAGAAGAGTAGCACACTGCAGGAGCGCTTTTGTGACCGCCTCGCTTGCGAGTATTGGGCTTTTGAGCAGCAGAAAAAGCAAAAACAATGCCGCTATTGTGAAAAAAATCTCTCCGAACGTCCATTTTTGATATGGCTTTTGATATAGCTTTTTCTTGCGCGTCATTTTGTTGCTGACCCCCTCATAATCTTTATTGAATTATATTTTGTGAGGGGTCGTCTTATGAAGAAAAAAGAAGGTCTTAAGAAAAAGCTCAGGCGTGCTCTTGAGCTTGATGAGCTGATAGGAGAGAGGGATCGCCTTGAAATGTCGGGTAATTCCGATCTTAACGTGCGGGAGGTTTCGCGCATACTTTTATACAGTGAAAACGAGATAAAGCTCTCTCTGAGGGGCTATATTTTAAGGATTTGCGGCGAGGAGCTATACTGCTCTTCCTATCTTGGCGGAACTGTGCGCGTTGTAGGTGAGATCTCCTCCATCGAATTTGAAAGGAGGAGCAAAAAATGAAGAAAACGAGTCTTTTGCTTAAAATTTTGGGATACTATATTCTCGAAATGCGACGGAGCAGTCTTGAGGATTTTCTCAATCTTTGCTTGCGCTACGGATTTAATTGCTACGGCATTGAAATTGATGAGGAAGAAAGGGTTGCCAGAGTCAAGATCGGTGCGCCCCAAAGGAGAAATATATTGACTGCCTGCAGAATGTGGGAGATAAGGGTTAAAACTGTAGATCGCGGTGGATTGCTCAAAAGGGCGGAGAAATATCGCAGACGTTGGGGGATAGCCGTGGGTGCGGTGCTTGCGGTGGCGCTCTTTATTCTTTCGCAGAGCGTTATCTGGCGAATTGATATTATTGGCAACGAGCGTCTTGAAAAGCAAGAAATTATAAAATATCTCGCTGAGCAGGGCTTTTCGGTGGGCGGATTGATTCGCGGCACGAATACTGCGTCCGTTGAGCAGAGGGTTATGATTTACAACGAGGATATTGCGTGGATGTCGATAAATATCAATGGCACGGTAGCGCGTGTCGAGGTAAGGGAGGTGCTTGACACCGAGATAACGGACAAGAAAACCACCCCCGCCAATCTCATTTCCACGTATGACGCGCAGATAGTCGGAATGGAGGTATATTCGGGATTTATCTCTGTAAAAGAGGGGGATTTTGTGCGTGCGGGCGAGCTGCTTGTCAGTGGAATTTACAAGGAGGGGAAGGCACCGCTCCGTTTTTCACGCGCTTCGGGACGTGTTTTGGGCAAGGTTACTCGCAGCTTTGAGGTGGAAATTCCACTCGTTCAGCAGAAAAAAGCGCAAACGGGCGAAAAAATCAGTAAAAAAACGTTGATTTTTTTTGGAAAACCGATAAAATTTTTCTTAAACTATAGAAATTTGCCTATAAGTTATGATATAATAAACTATGTATATACGTTTAATCCCTTTTCGCTAGGGGAATTGCCGATCTCGCTTTCGGTTGAAGAATTGCTTCCGTATGAAATGCAAGAGATCGAGATAAGTGAGGAAGAGGCGATAGAGCAATCCTATGACGCGCTTCGAGCAAAAATAGATAGCGAGATGCCCGACGCGCAGATTTTGAAGAAATCCCTATACGGCGAGATAGTTGACGGTAAGTACGTCCTTAAATGTACCCTCACCGCTATTTGCAATATTGCAAAGCAGGTCGAGTTTGAGGTGGTGGGAGCGACTTCTGATTGATTGCACGGTGAGAAGTTAGTTTGCGAAAATAAGGATGCCACTTTTTGGAAAAGTGTACGCGAACCCCCAAAACTCGGCTTCGCTCGTTTCGGGGGGGACCGTATTGAGCGGTTTGTAGTAAACTAATAGCATGACAAATCAAATTTTAAAACGCTTTATTTTATAAATGAGGTAAAAATGAGTCAAGTAATTATTAACGTTGAAAGTAATGAAATAACGAGCAGAGTATTTGGGTGCTTTGATACGAACGTGAAATCCATCGAGCGCGCGTTTGACGTTCGTATATCGAACAGGCGCGCAACGGATGGCGATGCCATTGTGATCGACGGACACGAGGGTGAGGTCGCGCTTGCATCGAGAGTGATCAATCACCTTGTATCCCTTGCGCAGAGCGGTGCGGAGATAAGCGAGCAGAGCGTTGACTATGCCATCTCTATGGTCGGCGACGGAAACGGCGACGCGCTTAATGCGACCTTTGGCGACGATTGTATTTTCGTAACGAGCAAGGGCAAGCCCATAAAGGCAAAGACGGTGGGTCAAAAGCACTACGTTGATGCGATAAAGAAGAATACCATCGTTTTCGGCATCGGCCCTGCGGGTACGGGTAAGACGTATCTTGCGGTGGCTATGGCAGTAAAGGCGCTCCGAGACAAGCAGGTATCGCGCATAATTTTAACGCGCCCCGCGATCGAAGCGGGTGAAAAGCTCGGATTTTTGCCGGGCGATCTGCAGAGTAAGATCGATCCCTATCTTCGTCCCCTTTACGATGCGCTTTATGATATGATGGGCGTTGAGAACTATCAGAGCAAGATGGAGAAGCAGATAATCGAGATAGCTCCCCTTGCCTATATGCGAGGCAGAACGCTTGACGATAGCTTTATCATTCTTGACGAGGCACAGAACGCGACACCGGAGCAGATGAAAATGTTCCTCACACGTCTTGGTTTTAATTCCAAGGCGGTGATTACGGGAGACCTCACCCAGACAGACCTTCCCTTCGGTCAGAAGAGCGGACTTTCAATCGCGACCAAGATACTGACCGATATTGATGACATTTATATTCACCAGTTTACTGATAAGGACGTTGTTCGACATAAGCTCGTTCAACAGATAATCCTTGCATACGACAAATACGAAAAGAAGGTACAGGAAAATGCCGAAAAGCGCCGTGCCGAGCAGAAAACTTTTAAAAAGAGGTAAAATATGAAGCTTAAAATTTATTTTGAAAACGATCAGGAGAAGCACTCCATACACTACAAATTGAAGATGCTCATTCGTCATACCATTCTTGAAACTCTCGACTACGAGGGTATGGAAAATGACGTTGAGGTATCAGTTACTTTCGTTGACGACGAGGGTATTCGCGAGCTTAATAAGAAATTTAGAAATATGGACAAGCCCACCGACGTGCTTTCGTTCCCCTTGCTTGACTACGAGGGCGAGAGTGAGGAGCCGTTCTTTGACGAGCTTTGCCACAATCTTGGCGACATAGTTATCTCACTTGAGCGTGCGATGGCGCAGGCAAACGAGTTTGGACACTCGTTTGAGAGGGAAGTGGCATTCCTTACTGCCCACTCGATGCTCCATCTTCTCGGCTATGATCACGAGCTGTCTGAAGAGGATGATGCCGATATGAGAGCAAGACAGAACGATATTATGGAACGCCTTGGGCTTTCAGTTAAATAAAAGGTGAAAAAATGAAAAGAACAGGATTTATAGCAATAGTTGGCAGACCCAATGTAGGAAAATCTACGCTTATGAATAGAATTCTCGGTGAAAAGGTAGCGATTGTTTCATCAAAGCCGCAGACCACGAGAAACAGAATTATCGGTATTCATACCGTGGGCGAGGATCAGTACGTATTCCTTGACACGCCCGGAATACATCAGCCCAAAAATTCGCTTGGCGACTTCATGGTAAAGGCGGCAAACGATTCAATGCACGATGCGGATGCCGTTGTGCTTGTGGTTGACTCGGGTAAAGAGATAAGCAAGGTTGAAGAAAACATTATGGAATACATTAAAAAGAGTGGTGTTCCTGCCATTCTTGCTCTCAACAAGGTTGATCTTTACACGCGCGATGTGATCGCACAGACGATTACCGCCTATGCCGAAAAATGCGATTTCGATGCCTTTGTGCCGATTTCTGCGAAGAACGGTGAGAAGGTGGACGCGCTTCTTAATGAGCTTTCAAAGTTCCTTTCGGAGAGCGAATGGTTTTTCCCCGATGATATAGTTACAGACCAGCCCATCCGTCAGATGGCTGCTGAAATTATTAGAGAAAAGATTTTGAGAACGCTCAATAAGGAGATCCCACACGGTGTTGCCGTTGTTATCGAGGAGTTTCGCGACGAGCCAACTATGGTTACAATACGCGCAGAAATCTTCTGCGAAAAGGCATCGCATAAGGGAATTATTGTCGGCAAGGGCGGCAAGGAGCTTAAAATGGTCGGCTCTTACGCTCGCGAGGATCTTGAAAAGCTCCTTGACAAAAAGGTGTATCTCAACCTTTGGGTAAAGGTTAAGGAAAATTGGCGCGAGAGCGCAAGAACTGTGGGTAACTTCGGTTATCACGATGAGGAGTAATCAAAAATTGTAATTTCATGAAAGGAAGGTGAGAAAATGCTTTGTACTGTTGACGGGCTTGTTCTGCGTGCGCGTGATTACGGCGAGAACGATCGCTTGATAACTATACTTACCGCCGACGGTAAGATGACTGTCATAGCAAAGGGTGCGCGTTCACTCAAAAGCAAGATAAAAAATCTCACCGAGCCATTCGTTTATGCGAATTTTGAATTGAATCAGAAATCGCAGGGCATTCCGTGGATAAAGGGCGGCTCGATTGAGCAGGTGTTTTACGACCTTCGCACCGACGTGGAAAAGCTGTTTCTCGCGACCTATATATGTGAGGTGGCAAGCGAGCTTTCGGGTGAGCGAGTGGACTCGGCGGATATGCTCCGTCTCACGCTCAACACACTTTTCTCGATAATGACGGCGATAAGACCGCTTTCGCAGATAAAGGCGGTGTTTGAAATACGCGCGTCCGCGATGTCCGGATATGCTCCAAATCTCGATTACTGCGAGGATTGTATGCATTCGGAGCTTGACGAGAACTATTTTGACATAATGAACGGCGCAATAATCTGCTCGGAATGTCTTAACGAGAGGGGAAGGATAGTCAAGAAGAATCCCACTCTTGCTTACGATGACGTAAGGGAGCGGAGCGTTTTGATACCATTAAATCCCGCTACGCTTGCGGCAATTAGATTTGCACTGCACGCGCCGAGTGAAAAGATGCTTTCCTTTGCGCTCTCAAATCCCGATGATTTAAAGGCGTTTTCAAAGGCGTGCGAGGAATATCTTCTTCACCACTTGGGGCACGGATTTGATTCACTCGATCTATACTACTCAATTTTGTAAGGAAATTTATGAAATATTCAGAAAATTTATTTATAACTCTTGAATTTGATAAAATAAAGGCACTTCTTGCCGAATGTGCTATGACCGAGGGAGCAGCATCAATGGCGCTTGCTCTTGAGCCGTCAAGCGACCCCGTGGTCATAGTGAGAAGGCAGAATAGAACCACCGACGCTCGCCGTCTTGCCAACGCGAAGGGAATGCCCACGTTTGTTAATATCCGTGACGTTTCTGCCGCTTGCGAGAGAGCGGACAAGGGCGCGGTGCTTTCTATGCGAGAGCTTATTGATATTGGCGGCGTGCTTCGCTCTGCGCGAATGCTCATTGATTACGTCAATGGAAACAAGCTCTTTAATACCTGCCTTGACGAGATTTTTGACCGTCTTATTCCCGATAGAAAATTAGAGGAGCGCATTTCACGCTCGATTATTTCCGAGGATATGATGGCTGATGAAGCAAGTCCCGCGCTTGCCGAGATCAGACGAAAGATCCGTCACGAAAATAACAGAATAAAGGATATTCTTCAGCAGTATATGAGCGTTGGCTCACACTCCAAATATTTGCAGGAGAATATTGTTACAATGCGAAACGGACGCTACGTAGTTCCCGTTAAGGCGGAGTGCAAGAACGAGGTCAAGGGACTTCTTCACGATACCTCTGCATCGGGCGCTACAATGTTTATCGAGCCCGCATCCGTTGTTGAAGCGAACAACGAGCTTCGTATGCTTCAAAGCCGCGAGGAGCATGAAATAGAGCGCATACTCGCCGAGCTTTCAAGTCTTGTCAGTGATGCCTCAAGGGCAATCTGGCTCGACTATCGCAATATTTCAGAGATAGCATATTATTTTGCTTGTGCGACCATTTCTGAAAGAATGAACGGTATCTCACCCATAATCCCGAAGGGAAGAACGGTGAATTTTAAGCGCGCACGACATCCTCTAATCGACAGAGATAAGGTTGTTCCGGTTGATCTGAGAATCGATAGCGGAAATGACACACTCATTATCACGGGCCCCAACACGGGCGGTAAGACCGTAACTCTTAAAACACTCGGTCTTTTCGCACTTATGGCGCAGTCGGGCTTGCACGTTCCATGCGATGAGGGAAGCGAGCTTTGTATATTTGACAATATTTTTGCAGACATTGGCGACCAGCAGAGCATAGAGCAATCGCTTTCCACGTTCTCGTCCCATATGGTTAGCATAGTCAAGATGCTTGACGGCATCACAAACGAGAGCTTGGTCCTTTTCGACGAGCTTTGCGCAGGTACTGACCCCGTTGAGGGCGCGGCACTTGCTCATTCGATAATCGAGGCGGTAAGAGAGAAGGGAGCCATGTGTATGGCAACCACTCACTATGCAGAGCTTAAAGCTTATGCGCTTCAGACGGAGGGAGTTTGCAATGCATCCTGCGAATTTGACGTTGCTACTTTAAAACCAACATACAAGCTGATTATAGGCACGCCGGGTAAATCCAATGCGTTCGCGATCTCATCCAAACTCGGACTTGATGAAAAAATCGTGGAGCGCGCCAAGACCTTCCTCGGCAGTGATGATAGAAATTTTGAAACGGTCATTGAAAAGCTCGAACAGAGCAGAATAGAGATGGAGCGCGAGCGCGCAAGAACTGAGGAGCTTCGCGTGGAATACGAGCGCTTCAAAAACGACAGTGAAAAGGTACTTAACAGAAAATTGGCAGAGGCGGATCGCGAGCTTGAAAAGGCGCGCGAAAAGGCGGTTGCCATGGTGCAGAGCGCAAAGGCATCGAGCGACTACATTCTCGGCGAGATGGACAAGCTGCGCAAGATGAATGAAAAAGAACGTCGCGGCGAGGATATCGACGAGGCGAGAAGAAAGATGCGTCAGTATCTTAAGGAGAATGAGAGTAAATTTAATCCCGTTGACGAAAAGACCGACGAGGAGTACGTTCTTCCTCGCGCGCTTAAGGTGGGTGACGAGGTGTATCTCGTTAATATCGGCAAAAACGGATTTGTAGTTGATCTTCCTGACAAGAACGGCAATCTCACCGTTCAAGCGGGAATTATTAAAACAAAAACTAATTTAAAGAATCTTAAGCTCGTTGAAAATACACCCTTCTTTACCGATAAGACGGGCAAAAAGGTCAAGGCGAGTGAGTACAGAGCAACCGTAAGTCGCGCTTGCAAGGACGAGATCGACCTTCGCGGTATGATGGGTGACGAGGCGTGGCTTAAGGTGGACAAGTATTTTGACGAGGCAATGCTTGCAGGACTCAATACTGTAAGACTTATTCACGGCAAGGGCACGGGTGCGCTTAAAAAAGCACTTTGGGAAAGACTTCGACGCGATTCGAGAATAAAATCCTACCGTATCGGACAGTACGGCGAGGGCGATGGCGGTGTCACTGTCGTTGAGTTGAAATAAATGTTTTATAAATTGGGATTTAGCGGTGAGTATAAAAAGATAGTTTGAAAAAAAAGAATGCCACTTTTTGGGAAAAGTGGCGCAAAAACCTTTTAATCAGCTTCGCGCAATAGCCATATAGTTTGTACTGATTTAGCAAGACTTCGCGCAAATCGTGTTGTGTGATACTTTGAATCCCACAACACATAACGATTTTCTCGCATTTTAACAGGCGCTTCGAAAATCTGTGATTTGCTACCTCAACTAACTGTTTTGTTGTTAGCACAGACTTTAAAGTGTGGCACATAGTAAGTAAATTTTAGAAAATTACTCCGTAGGAGTGATTTTCGTAGTTTTGAAAGTATGGTGCATACGTCACGCTTGCGTGTAAGTATGTACCGTGCTTTCTAAACCGATAATTCATTCTTGAATTATCGAAAATTTACGTAAA
>JBGVNP010000141.1:0-8381 GCA_045125655.1 Eubacteriales bacterium
TATAGTTTGTGGCACTATCTTCAAACACCAAGACTTTTTAGCCGCTTTTCTTTGACAGCAGAGGCGCAAAGAAAAGCTATGGAAAAGAAACGCCGAATACAGGGCTACTCGCCCCGTACCCTCGGTCGCTTTTTGAAAAAAGCTCCGCAAAAACTTTTTTAATCGTTTGGTCTGTGCTAACAACGTGCTCGACAAATCAAAATTTGAATACAAAAAAACATCATTCGAAAACGAATGATGTTTTTTATTTAATATAAAATTATATATCTCTTCTTCCCTCAATAGCGCGGTAGAGTGTTATCTCGTCCGCGTATTCAAGGTCGCTGCCCACGGGTATTCCGTATGCCAAGCGTGTGGTCTTTATATCAAACGGCTTCAAAAGCTTTGAAAGATACATAGCTGTTGCCTCACCCTCAACTGTTGGGTTAGTAGCAATAATTACCTCTTTAACCTCGTCACTTGCGATACGGGCAAGAAGCTCCTTTATCTTGAGCTTATCGGGAGTGACTCCGTTCATAGGAGAGATAACTCCGTGAAGCACGTGATAAAGTCCGCGGTATTCGCGCACCTTCTCCATAGAAAGCACCGCTTTTGTGTCTTCAAGCACCATAATAGTGCTCTTATCTCGGCTCAAATCGTTACAAACCGAGCAAAGCTCCTTATCGGTGAGTGACTGACAAACGGGACAAAGATGTACCTTTTCCTTAGCATCAATAATGGTCTCTGCAAAGTATCTTGCCTCCTCATCACTGAGCTCAAGCATGGAAAATGCAAGTCGCATCGCGCTCTTTCTTCCAATACCGGGCAAGCGCGCAAACTGCTCGGAGAGCCTTTGCAATGCTTCAATATGCTCTGCCATATCAGAACATACCGGGCATACTCATCTGTCCTGTGATGGCTGCCATTTCCTTTTCGTTTGTATCGTTTACTCTCTTGATTGCTTCATTGATTGCTGCAACAAGAATATCGGAGAGTGTTTCTATATCATCGGGATCAACTATTTCGGGCTTAATGTCTATGGAAAGGATCTCTCTCTTACCGTTGATCTTAACGCCAACAACTCCGCCGCCGGCACTTATGTCATATTCTCTTTCGTCAAGCTCTGCCTGCTTTGCCTGCATATCCTCCTGCATCTTCTGCGCCTGCTTGATCATGGCATTTATATTACTTGGGCCGCCGCCCATACCGTTAGGAATTCTTGCCTTCATTTTTTTATATTTCCTTTCAATTATTTACAAAATCGTTAAATGCATCAAGGTCCGACAAATCGTCCTCAAGCTTTATATTGCCGCTATCCTGCTCGAACACTATATCATTCTCCGTAAATGCTCTTTCAAGATATTTGGAGAGGGATACTGCAAGCGCCCTCTTGATTTCGGGCTTGTCCATAGCATAGAGTATAAATCCGTCACAAAGCACGTGAACTCTATTATCCTCTGCAAGATATGCTCTCGTCATTTTGAGAAAGGCACACGCGCCCTTGTCAATGCTTTCAATGCTCTGCACCGCCTCACTCCATACCTTCAAGGGCTTATTCACCTTGGCTTCAACTGACACCGTCGGCTTTTTGACCTCACGCACGGGATCGGGTTCAAAGGTTATCTGCTTTTGAGAAGCTTCTTCCACCTTTTTTTCAACCTTTTCGACTTTTTTAACGGTTTTTTCCTCTTTCGGAGCTTCCTCAATTTTTGCGGGAGCAAAATTGCCTGATGCAAGCATTGATTCAAGCTTGGAAATTCTCAAAAGCAACGCCTCGTTTGACGTACTGAGCGAATCATCGCACATCTTAACAAAGCAAAGCTCTGCAATCATTCTCTTTATCGCACCGCTTGCCTGCATGGATGTGAGTGCATCCTCAAGCATTCTGCAATGGTACATAAGCAGCTCTCTTGAAAATTTCTCGGAGAGCTTTGTAAGACTCTTAAGCTCAAAATCGGTGAGATCAAGGTATTTTGCACTGTCGCGCACGGTCTTAACTACCAAAAGATCGCGATAGAGTGAGATAAGATCCTGCCAGAAAACCGATATATCCTTTGATGAAGTCACAACCTCGTCAATTTCCTTGAACAAAAATTCATAATCCTTGTCCGCGATAGCTGAGATAACGCCCATCATTCTTTCTCTGCCCGCACTGCCAATGGTTTCATTGACGGCGTTCACGTCTATTTTTTCACCGCTCGATGCACAAAGCTCAAGCAAGCTGATGCTATCACGCATACCGCCCTGTGAATATCTTGCAATAAGGCGAGCCGCATCATCGTCAATGGCAATTCCCTCTTGCTCCGCGATATATTTAATGCGCGACGTAAGCACGTCGGTGGCAATTCTGCGAAATTCGAAGCGCTGACATCTTGAAACGATGGTTGCGGGGAGCTTGTGAAGCTCAGTTGTCGCAAGAATGAATATCGCGTGTGAGGGCGGCTCTTCAAGCGTTTTTAAGAGCGCGTTGAACGCGCTGTTGGAGAGCATATGCACCTCGTCAACTATATAAACACGATATTTTAAGAACGAGGGTGAATAAATAACCTCGTCACGAATATCTCTGATATTATCAACGCCGTTGTTGGACGCCGCGTCCATCTCCAGCACGTCGGTTGTGGAGCCGTTTTCAATGGCAAGACATGACGGACATACTCCGCAAGGGTTGCCGTCAATAACGTTCTCGCAGTTCACGACCTTTGAGAGTATCTTTGCACACGTTGTCTTTCCCGTACCTCTTGAGCCACAGAAAAGATATGCGTGATTGAACTTTCCCTCAACCGCCTCTTGCTTAAGAATTGAGGTTATATGATCTTGTCCGCAAACCTCCGAAAAGCTTTTCGGACGCCATTTTCTGTATAAAGCCTGATGCATATATACCTCCTTAAAACAAAAATAAAAAAGCCACAAAATAAGACCATACACCTTAAGATCGAACGTCACCCCTATGCGACGAACGCATTCGCTGCTCAAGGCAGGCGCCCTCGCGGCACACCGGAGAGACTGCTTAGTGCTGCTTGGTTCCCCACCTGACACGCTTCACAATTTCCGATTGCGCAAGACCCACCTCTCAACACAGCAGAATACGACACAGACCATAAAAGCTCAGCCCTCAAAAAAGGAATGAACCCCTGCTGTAGCGGATTTCAGGTACAGGGCTCCGCTAATTCCCCGGCTGGTATGGCCTTATTTCATGGCTTTTACAATACTTAATATATTATAGCAGATTTATACCGATTTTGCAAGTGATTTTTCACATTTTTATTTTAACTTGAAGAATAATTTTTCATATACTTTAAATTGAACGCATTTTTATAAAGGAGCATGCTATGAGTGAAAATAATAACGCAAACGGCAAGGGTTCGCTTATCGTAAAGGCATCCACCGCATCGGGCGCGATCCCCCTTGAAAACGTTACTGTGCTAATTCAAGGAGTTGACGCTGACAACTCCGACACACTTATCTCCCTTGTTACCGATCGCGACGGTATAACTCCAAGGGTGGAGCTTTCTGCACCGCCCACAGGACTGTCAAGCTTACCTTCCCCACCCTCAAGACCTTATTCCCTATATAATATCGACGTTTACAAGCAGGGATATTATCCTCAACACTACAACGGAGTTCCGATATTCGAAAACATAACGGCGATACAAAACGCTCTGCTCGTGCCAATATCCGAAGCTGACGCGCAAAATCCCTACTACGTCAAGGAGCAGATATTTGACGAGTATGAAAATCCATTTCTATAAGAAAGGAGAAGACCATGCCCACTCTTCCCACCATTCCCGAATACATAACGGTCCATCTCGGCGCGCCCGATTCAAACGCGCCCAATATCACTCTGCCCTTTGCGGACTACATTTCAAACGTGGCATCAAGCGAGGTCTATCCATCGTGGAACGAAAGCGCTCTGCGAGCAAATATATATGCACAGATCTCCTTTGCCCTAAATCGCATATATACCGATTTTTATCGCTCGCGAGGATATGATTTTGATATAACAAATTCCACTGCCTTTGACCAAAGTTTCGTGAACGGCAGAAACGTATTTGAAAACGTAGATAGGATAGTATCCGAAATTTTCAATTCCTACGTGCGCCGCCGCGGCAACGTTGAACCTCTCTTCACCGCCTATTGCGATGGCATAGAGGTGCAGTGCAACGGGCTCTCCCAATGGGGCAGTGTCGCGCTCGCCGAGCAAGGCCTTACTCCCTACGAGATACTTAAATATTATTACGGTGACGATATTGATATAATTTCAAACGTGACCGTTGAGGGAGCTAATCCGAATGCTCCGTCCGTTCCACTCTCGATAGGTTCTGCCAATGACTACGTTCGCATACTTCAATTGCGTCTTAACCGAATATCCGACAATTATCCGCTAATTCCCAAAATAGCAACGATTGACGGAATATTTGCAGAGGACACAGAAGCCGCCGTAAAAAGCTTTCAGGAGACCTTTGGACTCGGCCCCGATGGAATAGTCGGAAACGCGACCTGGTACTACGTCAACCGTATCTACAATGCCGTAAAGCGTCTTAACGAGCTTGACAGTGAGGGGATAAAGCTTGAAGAGGTCACAAAGCAATATCCCGGTGTACTGACTCTCGGCTCAAGCGGTCTTGGAGTCAGCAATCTTCAGTATTTTCTCTCCTATCTCTCACGCTTTTATTCAAGCATATCCCCTGCCACTATAGACGGCAACTTTGGAAACGAAACAAGGCAGTCCGTCATCTCAGCGCAAAACACCTTTGGTCTCATTGAGGACGGAGTTGTAGGTGAGTTGACTTGGAACGCCATATACAATGCCTATCGCGGCATAATAGCCGAGATACCTCTGCAATACGTAGAGGGAAATATTATTCCGTTCCCAGGTATAGTATTAAGACAGGGCTCGGATAACGATTCCGTACTCCTTCTTCAACAGTATATCAACGTTATCGCGCAGATATTTGACGAGGTCAATTCCGTTGAACTGACGGGATATTTCGGCGCACAGACTGATCGTGCGGTTAGGTCAATTCAAGAAATAACGGGACTTGAAGCAAACGGAATAGTTGGCGCGATAACTTGGGATGCGATAACCTCGCTCTACAGTGATATAGTCAACGGCTCGCGACTTAACGATGGGCAATATCCAGGATTCCAAATAGGAGGCAACTGATATGGCACGAGTTTTTACCGAAAGAGATGCTATTTTAAATCTGCAGACATATCTTCGCGCGCAAGCTCTGAAAGATCCGAGCGCGCCGCCCGTTCCCATTGACGGAATATTTGACGATGCCACAAGGCAAGCGCTCATCGATTTTCAGCTGAGAAATTCACTTCAACCGACGGGCATTGCTGATCGCGCCACGTGGGATCTGCTATATTCACAATACCTTGAAATAATTAATACAAATTCCCTGCCCGATCCCATAATTCCCTTTCCCTCATACCCAAGCAATTACGTTATAAAGCGCGGCGAAAGGAGCTTTATTGTAGCCGTAGTTCAATATATGCTTAACGAGATAGGACTCGTTTATAACACCTTTGAAGCAATAGAAATAAACGGTGAATACGATGAAGCCACCGAAAATATCATAAGGGATTTTCAAAGTCGCAATTTTCTTTCGCCCATGGGAGAAATCGACCGAAAAACGTGGAGCGCACTCGCAAGAATATATAATCTTACCCTACATTATATCGATCATTATTAATAAAACACCGAAAATGTGTCAAGTATAGGGATATACCGCGTTGCAGATAAGGAGCGTTACGATGGAAAATAAATTCACAAAAAAAGCGCAAAGTGCCTTGGCTCTTGCTGTGGAGCGAGCGCAGAATCTCGGATATACCTATATTGGCAGTGAGCATATTTTGTTCGGGCTTTTCGAGGAGAGGGACAGTATTGCCTCGCGCTTGCTCCAAAAGCGAGGGATAGGGGCACAGCATATACACGGATGTCTTATCGAGACGGGAGCAAAGCACGATAAAACGTCCCTTTCCTCGCGTGATCTAACCCCTCGCGCAAGAAAGATAATTGAAAATTCCAACAAGCTTTGTGAGCAATACGGTCAGCTTTTTATCGGAAGTGAGCATATTCTTCACTCCCTTCTAACCGAAAGCGGATGCCGCGCAGTTCGTGTCCTTGAGGAGAACGGAATCTGCATACAAGAACTGCAAAGCAGTATTCTCGATTTTATTCGATCATCACAAAGGGTAGTTGACGAAAAAAAGCGCACCGACAAACCATCGGCTCTTAAAAAGTACGGTAAAAGTCTTAACGAGATGGCAGTGATGGGCAAAATAGATCCCACGCTCTGCCGCGATGATGAAAGCGAAAGAGCGATACGGATTCTCTCGCGACGAACGAAGAACAATCCCTGCCTTATCGGAGAGCCGGGTGTGGGCAAAACTGCCGTGGTCGAGGGATTGGCGCAAAGAATAGTGGACGGCGACGTGCCTAAATCCCTCATTCATAAAACTATCTACTCGCTTGACGTAGCTTCACTTGTGGCGGGCGCCAAATATCGCGGTGAATTTGAGGAGCGAATAAAAGAGGTGATCCGTGAGTGTGTTGAGGACAAAAATATCATTCTTTTTATCGACGAGATACACACGATAATCGGTGCAGGAAGTGCCGAGGGCGCTATGGATGCCGCAAATATCTTAAAGCCGGTACTCGCGCGCGGAGAGCTACAGGTCATAGGTGCGACCACAATATCCGAATATAGAAAATATATCGAAAAGGACAGTGCGCTTGAAAGAAGATTTCAAAGCGTAAGCGTTAAGGAGCCCACTCAAAAAGAGGCGAAAAGCATTCTTTTGGGACTTCGTGCACGATATGAAAGCCACCACGGAATCAAGATAAGCGATGAAGCAATAACTGCCGCGGTAGAGCTTTCAAGCAAATATATAAACGATCGCTATCTGCCCGATAAGGCGATCGACCTTATTGATGAGGCGGCGGCAAAGGTCAAGCTGAAATCCGCTTCACGCCCCTTGATTGCAAATCAAGCTATCAAAACCTCGTCAAAAAAGGAAGAGGCACTTTTAAACGGAGATATAGAGCTTGCAAGATATTTTAGAGAGAGAGAAATTCTTGTTAAGGACGGTGAGGAAGAAGAACCAACCGTCGGATTTGAGGACGTGGCGCAGGTAGTCACCGATTGGACGGGTATTCCTGTTGCCTCCATATTAAAGGGTGATGATGATAAGTTGCTAACGCTTGAATCCGAACTCAAATCACGGATAATAGGTCAGAATGAAGCGATTGAGATAGTTTCCCAAGCAATCAAGCGCGGACGGACGGGACTTAAGCAAGAGGATCAACCGACGGGCTCGTTTATTTTCGTAGGTCCTACGGGTGTTGGCAAAACCGAGCTTTGCAGCGCACTTGCGGAAATACTCTTCGGCTCAAGAAATGCGCTCATTCGCTTTGATATGTCCGAATATATGGAAAGGCACAGTGTTTCGCGCCTTATAGGTGCGCCCGCGGGATATATTGGCTACGGTGACGGCGGATTGCTAACCGAGAAGATACGAAGAAACCCCTACTCCATCGTGCTTTTTGACGAAATAGAAAAGGCACATCCCGATATTTTCGATCTTCTTTTGCAAATCCTTGAGGACGGCGCTCTTACCGACTCGCAGGGGCGAAGAGTAAATTTTAAAAATGCCCTAATAGTGATGACCTCAAATCTCGGCTCATCATTTGAAAGAAACACAAATTCGCTCGGATTTTTCAATCCGAACGATGAAGCGGCCAAATCGCGCGAGCGCGAAAAGCGCATAAAAAATGCCCTTGAGCGCACCTTCCGACCCGAATTTTTAAATCGAGTGGATGAAATAGTTATTTTCAATTCTTTAAGCAGGAATGATATTGAAAAAATCTGCGATTTGATGCTATCGCACCTTATAAAAAAGCTCGATAAGCTTAATATCTCCATCACATTTGATAAATCTGCTCGCGACCTCATTGTAGAAAAATCACTTGCCGAGGAGCACGGCGCACGAAATTTGCGCCGTGAGATAAGAAGAATGATTGAAAATCCCCTTTCAAATGAGATAGTTTCTTCAAAAATCAAAGCAGGTGATATGGTCAATATCAGTGTCAAGGATGAAAATATAGCATTTTACCCAATGCCTCCTAAATGTTAAATTGGGATTTATAGGGGAGTTTAAAAAGTTAGTTTAAGAAAAGAGGATGCCACTTTTTGGGAAAAGTGGCGCAAAAACCTTTTAATCAGCTTAGCGCAATAGCCATATAGTTAGTGCTAATTTAGCAAGACTCCGCGCAAATCGTGTTGTGTGATACTTTGTATCCCACAACACATAACGATTTTCTCGCATTTTAACAGGCGCTTCGAAAATCTATGATTTGCTACTTTAACTAACTGTTTCTTTGTTAGCACAGACTT
>JBGVNP010000142.1:0-2092 GCA_045125655.1 Eubacteriales bacterium
GACTACGTACAGAGCAAACGTCCACTCCACCGGAGCTGAAATCGCCTTACTGACAGCTCCGATCACAAAGCCTACTCCCATTGTGATTACGATGCTTCTATCGAACTTCAGATGAACCGAACGCTGCTTGGCAAATCTACATATGATAACCACTATTGCGGCACACAGATAAGCTAACATGATACTTTCAAAAATAATACCCATATTTTCCTCCCAAATATTAAATTGTGCTTGACAAATTCTTTATCAACAATTATAATACTGTTGCAGATATATGTAAAATGTATATTTGAAATATTATTTATATCAAATTGATATTGAGGTACAGATATGAACGTTAGCTATGATTACTACCGTATTTTTTACTATGTAGCCAAATACGGCAGCTTTACACAGGCTGCCAATATGCTTTTGAATAATCAGCCAAACATCTCTCGCGCAATGAAGACCTTGGAATCAGAGCTTGGCTGTACGCTCTTTATCCGAAGCAATAAAGGAGTAACGCTGACACCTGAAGGCGAGGTGCTATATTCCCATATCTCTTTGGCTTTTGAACATATACAGACGGGTGAGGAAGAAATATCAGCCAACAAAGGCTTGCAAAAAGGTATTGTGTCGATTGGAGTGACCGAAATCTCCTTGCGGTGCTTCCTCCTGCCGATCCTGAACGATTATCGAAAGAAATATCCGGGCATCCGTATCAAAATATCAAACCTGTCAACGCCACAGGCTTTATCAGCTCTCAAAAACGGACTTGTGGATTTCGCCGTTGTGACTTCTCCCACAGAGAAAAACTCCACGCTTTACGAGCAGAAGGTAAAGTCCTTTCGAGAGATCGCCGTGTGTGGCGAAGTCTTACAGAGCAGATTGAACGGAAAAGCACTCGATTTTAAGGGACTGACTGAATATCCAATCGTTTCTTTGGAAAAAGGCCTCTCCACTCATACATTTTATACCGAGCTCTTTGCAAAACACGGCGCAATCTTTTCTCCCGATATCGAAGTGGCAACAGCGGATCAGATTCTACCCATCGTCAAGCACAACCTCGGTATTGGTTTCGTCCCCGAGCAATTTCTGTATGACGAACCGAACGGTATTTATCGTCTGAATTTAAGCGAGCAGATCCCTACGAGAGATATTTGTGTGGTTACAAGAAAAGGTCATACGCCGAGTCTTCCTGCAAAAGTACTAAAAGAAATGGTGGTATAAGTTAGGGTGCAGACAAAATTGCCTGCACCACTTGTGTATTAGTTTGTATTTGTTAATATTTCAATAGTTGTTATACACCGCTGGCTCCGTAGTTGGAGAGCACTCGGGCAGAGGGATCCTTTACGTCGCAGCCCTTCCACGCCTTGTTGGGCATCCAGAAGTCTAAGATCATTTCGCTTTGCTCGGGATAATACTTCTCGAATATTTCACGGTATAAAAGCGATTCCTTGGTAAACGGCGTTGCGTGTCTGTACTTTTTGCATCTTTCCTCAAATTCCGCGTCAGTGTATTTACTCTCGGCATATTCCTTTAAGTAGTCAACCATTGAGTGTCCTACCGCATCCGAGAATGCTGCCTTCTCTCGCCACAAAATCGAATCGGGTAGATAATCACCATCCTCAAAGGCGTGGCGTAAGAGATATTTTCCTTTTCCGTACTTGTTCAGTTTTAATTCTGGGTCAATGCTCATGACATACTTGACAAAATCCAAGTCGCCGAACGGCACTCTTGCTTCAAGAGAGTTTACCGAAATGCAACAGTCGGCACGAAGCACATCGTACATATGAAGCTCACGGATCCTCTTCTCCGACTCCTTTTGAAATTCGGCGGCACTTGGTGCAAAATCCGTGTATTTATAACCAAACAGCTCGTCGGAAATCTCCCCCGTAAGCAGAACGCGAATATCGGTCTGCTCGTGGATCGCCTTGCAGATGAGATACATTCCCATACTGGCTCTGATCGTCGTTATATCAAAGGTACCAAGCATTGCAATGACCGTTTCAAGCGAGGAAAGCACATCATCCGGCGTCATATAGATCTCCGTATGATCGCTTCCAATGTAATCGGCAACCTGCTTTGCATATTTGAGGTCGATAGCATCCTC
>JBGVNP010000143.1:0-12692 GCA_045125655.1 Eubacteriales bacterium
CACAAACTTTAAAATTATGCGCAAAGTAAGTAAATTTTAGAAAATTACTCCGCAGGAGTGATTTTCGTAGTTTTGAAAGTACAATGCCGACCGTCGTACTTGTACGTAAGGGCGGTATTGGAGTTTCTAAACCGATAATTCGTTTGCGAATTATCGAAAATTTACGTAAACTCTGTTCAAACCAACCGATTAAGTTTTTCGGGGTGTGGGGCGGTTTTTCAAAAAAGCCCCACATCTTTTTCCAACTAACTTCTCACCGATAAATCCCAATTTATTAAGCGCGCGGAAAGTCTGTTTAAAATGCATCCTTGCTTTTCCTTAATCATAGAAAACATTATACAACTTTTCAATCTCAAAAGCTCATTTGTTCACAGAATGTTAATAAAATTAAGATAAAATTATATAGTATAAAAAAGAGGTTAAAAAATGCAACGGAAAGGGGGAAAATCACAGTGTCAAAGGCATACAAGCCACCCAAAAAGAATGGCAATATATACAAGGTCGGCAAGCTCTCAAAGGGCGCGCGCTTTTCATCGCGCAGAATTGACCGAAAATGGATAATAGTGATCGCGTGCGTGGCGTTTTCCTTCCTTTTTGCAATAATTTTGGGCAATATTTTAGGCGACAAGGCGCAGGGCTCGCTCGGTGGTGCGCCGAGCATTGGTGGCGATCAGTCAATAACGCTCCCGAGTGTCAACAAGGTGCCGCCCAAGATCTCTCTCAATGCATATTTTGCCGATATTTCAAGCGTTAGTCCCGACACGAGCATTTCCCTGTCCGTGCATACAGAAGAACCGAGAGCCGCGGGCAACGCGCTCTATTTTGAACTTCAAAACAGCAGTGGAAAGCTCCTCTACACATCGGAAAACGCAAAGGAGCTTGGCTTTGAGTGCAGTGAAAATCTCAAGCTCTCGCGCCTTAATAACCACTTTGAATATTATGCTGACCACACTGTTGGACTCTTCCGATCCGATTTTTCGGCAAGCTATAGCGCAAGCAAGCGAATGAGAATACAGACCAACGAAATTCTTCTCCTCAGTGAGTGGGCGGACGGCGCTTTCGATCAAATCACCGTCGAATTTGAGAGTGCGATAGATCGAAATAACGTAATCTATTATCAAAATTATCTAGTGAACCTCAAGCTCGCGTGCGAGGGCGCGTCGGTGGGTATAAAGCTCCCGTTTTCGCTCATAAGCAACGCGGATAACACGGGTATCGTGGCATCTCTTATGTCCGCGGCGGATTTCTATATCACCGAGCTTGGCAGTGCGAGCGCCGATGAAATTAAATCCATACTCGATCCCCTTTCCTATTATTCCGAAAGATATAACGGCACATATATAATCGCCAAAGGCGATGCTTCAACCCTCGCCGACCGTATTACCGCGCTTGAAAGTAAGGGAGTTAAGCATTATATAGTTAAGTGATTTTTTGCACATCAAATTTTGATTTGTTGAGCTGTTTAAAAAGTTAGTTTATGTTTGGATAGACGTTCTTTTTCGAGAAAAAGAACCAAAAAGCTTTTTAATCAGCTCCGCGCAATAGACATATAGTTTGTGCTGATTTGGCAAGGCTCCGCGCAAATTGTGTTGTAATGACTTTGCATTACAACACATAACGTTTTTCTCAGCATTTTAACAGGCGCCTCGAAAAACTGTAATTTGCTACTTCAACTAACTATTTCTTTGTTAGCACAAACTTTATTATAAGGCACATAGTAAGTAAATTTTAGAAAATTACTCCGTAGGGGTAATTTTCGTAGTTTTGAAAGTACAATGCCGACCGTCGTACTTGTACGTAAGGGCGGTATTGGAGTTTCAAAACCGATAATTCATTTTTGAATTATCGAAAATTTACATAAAATCCGCTCAAACCAAAAACGCACAAACCGCACGGCGTCTGGGCGAAGCCGCTTTAAAAAGGTTTTTGCCTACTTTTTTCTCAAAAAAGTAGGAGCCCAAGGGGCTCGAGCGGTTCGTAGTTAACTAACTGCGCTATAAATCCAATTTACAGGAGAAATCTTTTTATAAACCAACTTCTCTACAGGAGGTAAACATAAATGAAGATAATGCACATGGCTGATTATCATCTTGACAGTGCGTTTTCGGGCTTTAGCAAGGAGAATGCGGAGGCGAGGCGCGCGATCCTGCGCGAGTGTTTTACGGACTCCATACGAATAGCAAAAGAGAGAGGCGTCAAGCTCATTTTGATTGCGGGCGACCTTTTTGACACTCCGTTTTGCACGGCGGCAACGCGAAAAGCGGTCTTTGACGCGATGGCGGACGCGGGCTGTCCCATTGTCGTTTCCCCCGGAAACCACGATTATTATAATAAAAACGGAACTTATGCGGACAAATCGCTCCCTGAGAACGTGTTTGTATTTTCCTCGGACGAGCTTGGCAGATTTGACTTTGACGAGCTTGGATTAAGCATTATCGGATACGCCTTCACCTCGGACAGATACGAGGAAAATCCTCTCGGTGCAGACGTGCCGCTTTCAAGTGAGAACGTGAATATCCTCTGCGCTCACGCGGAGCTTGGCGCGCCCCTTTCGAAATATGCGCCGATAAGCCCCAACGCGATAGCCAGATGCGGCTTTGCCTACGCGGCGCTCGGTCACGTTCACAACGCGCCCGACCTTGTAAAAGCGGGAAACACGCTCATCGGATATAGCGGATTTCCGCAGGGCAGGAGCTTTGACGAGCTTGGCGCGGGCGGTGCATACATAGTTGATATTGATCTTGAAACCAAGACTGCAACCGCAGAGCGCGTGATCCTTTCGAAAATGAGATACAAGATAGAAAAGGTGGATATAACCGCGTGTGCGAGTGACGAGGACGTCATCAGAGCGATGACGAGTGCCATTGAGCGCGGCGGCTACGGAGAAAGCACAGCTCTTCGCGTTCGTCTTGTGGGCGCGATCCCCTCGGAATACCGTCCCGACGTTAGCAGAATTGAGAGTGATAGCGCATTTTTGTCCCTTGCACTCCTTCAGGTGCGCGACGAAAGTGTTGCAAACCTCGATCTTGACTATCTCGAACGCGATATGACCGTAAAGGGCGAGGTTTATAGGCGGCTTTTACCGTCCCTCAACTCCGCTGATGAGAACGAGCGCAGACGCGCGTCTGCGGCACTCAGATTTGCCCTTGCCGCACTCGACAAGCGCGAGCTCTCCATTGACTGAGAGGTGAAGCCATGAGAATAATCGAAGCAAATATTATAAATTTCGGCAAATTCAAGGATAGAGTCTTTACCTTTGAAAACGGCTTTAATATCGTCAAGGGCGATAACGAGTCGGGCAAATCCACTCTCCTTGCATTTATAAAATTCGCGCTCTACGGCGTTGGAAGAAAGAATCCAAGCGTTGCCGTTGGCGAGCGCGAGCGCGCGCTTTCGTGGAACGTTGGTATCGCGGCGGGCTCACTTACCGTCGCGGACGTTGACGGACGTCTTTATCGCATTGAGCGAAGCGGACGCGAGGGAACGCGAGGCGCTTACGTTGACAAGGTGAGAATAATCGACCTTGAAAACGGTGAAGAGGTGTTTATTGGCGAGATTCCCGGTGAGCATTTTCTCGGAATCGACGCGCAGGCATACGACAGTATGTGCAATATAAAGCAGCTTGAAGCGGTGGCAGTGGGAGCCGGCGCGGTCAAGGGTGCTATTGACAATCTTCTCTCATCGGGTGACGAGAGTACAAGTATTCAAGCGGCAATAAAAATGCTTGACACCGAGCGCCGCCGTCTTTTACACACCAACGGACGAGGCGGCTTGGTCTATGAAACGGAGCTTGAGCTTTCCCGTCTTAAGAGCGACCATCGCAGTGCCCTCATATTTGAAAACGAGTGCATAAAGAATCGCGACGAGCTTGAAAGAGTTGAGCTTTCACTCGCAAAAGCGAAGAGCGAATTTGAGGTCGCGCAAAGAATGTGCGACGTTCATGATGACGTTTTGAGATTGCAGCGCTTTGAGGAGCTTGCCTCACTCAAGAGTGAGGTGGCAAATCTTGAAGAGGAATCCGCAGAGCTTGACAAAAACGCCAACTGCAACATAAGCCGTGCCTCGCACGACGTGGCGGCGCGCCTTAAAAACGCGGCGAATCTGCTCTCTGAGAGTACGGCATCACTTGAATCGGCAAAAATGCAGCTTGAAAGCACAAAAAGAGCGCTTGAAGGTGCATCTCCAAGCTCCGAGCGCGGCTTTGAGGAGATCATATCCGAGTTTGGCACACCCACGGGAGCTATAGCTCACCTCGGTGCGAAGAAGAAAAAGAAAAACGACGCATCCTTAAAGCTCGTCCTCTTTGGCATCGCGTTTGCACTTCTCATAGCATTTGCAGTGGTGCTTTTGATTGGCAATAATATGTACGGCGCGGCAACGGTTGCCTTTATCGGAATCATCGCGGGCGCGCTTGCGCTTTCATCCTACAAAAAATATTCGTCCGCCAAGGCAGAGATCGGCGCGTTTATGTCAAAAATGGGCGACGGCTTTTGTCCCAAGGACGAGCAGATCATATTAAATGCCCTGCAAACGTGGGTCGGCAAAAAAGAAGAGCGCGAAAGACTCGAAAACGCACTTAATAAGGACGAGGCGATGCTCTCCATCGCGACAAGAGTTTACCAGAACGAATTTAACAACGCGCGCACGCTTTGGAGCGAGTTTGGCAATTCGTCAGAGATAGAGGATCATAGTGACGCTCTTTTAGCCCTCGCGCAGACGATGAGCGAATATCTTTCAAAAAGATCGGCGCTTGACTCGCTACTTAGAGAAAAGCGCGCACTGATAAAATCCCTCTCCACCGAGCTTGAACGCTTCAGTGAGGCGGATATACGCGCAAGGATAACTCCCGAAATCAAGGAAAAGATAAAGGGTACGTCCTTCGAAAAGCTCAAGGCGGAGCGCGACGCGGCGCTCTATAAGAGCAACCAGTTCAATCAGTACAAGGCGGGAATTGAGAGAAATATCGCCGCGAGCGAAAGAACAAGAAGCTCGGCGGACATCTTCCCCGAAATCGGTGAATGCGAGCAAAAGCTCGACACCCTAAAACTCCGACTCGATGCGGTAAAGCTCGCTATGGAGACCATAGACGTTGCCTCACGCGAGATGAAATCGGACGTTACACCCAAGATCAAGGCGCGCGCGCAGGAAAATCTTGCGCTTATGACCGCGGGCAAATACAATGAACTGTTTATTGATGAGAATATGGGACTTTCGGTATTCACCGAGGGCGCAACACGCCCCATCGACTCCCTTAGCCGAGGAAGTCTTGACGTGGCATATTTTGCGGTGCGCCTCACGCTTTTGCAGGTGCTTCTTGCCGACAAGGAGCCGCCTCTCTATATGGATGAGGTACTCTCCCAGCTTGACGACGGCAGAGCCGAAAACGTGCTCCGCGCGATAGCGAAGCACAGTGAGAGCGCGCAGAGCGTACTCTTCACCTGCCAAAACCGCGACATCGAGCTTGCAAGTCGCATAACGAACGTAAATCTTATTGAAATATAATATTTTCAAAACAAAAGGGAAACGCTTTGCGTTTCCCTTTTTTATTGCATCCTTTTTGGACAATAATTATTTTTTTATTTTGTCATAGTACCATTCGCACTCAAAGCTCTCGCCGTTTGCCAAATATCTTGTAGCTTTGCCGTGAAGCATACCGTTGACGTATGAGCCGACATCCTTGGCACCGTCAAACCAATAAAAAGTACCTGTGCCGTGGAATTTATCGTTAAGAAAATCGCCCTCGTATCTGTTGCCGTTGGCATAGTAGTAGATACCCCTACCGTGCTTTTTGCCGTCCTTTATTTCACCAACGTATTTATCTCCGTTTGGAAGATTCAAGGTTACGGTGTTGGGCACTTCAATCTTTTTTGGTGCAGCACCTACAGAGCTACCCGCTTGAGCTTTTTGGTTATTATCCCACTTGCCGCTATAAGCTATGCTACCGTCGGGATTATACAAAGTGCCCGTGCCGTGAAATTTATTTCCGACAAAATCCCCCTCATATTTTGCGCCGTTGGGCCAGTAATATATGCCCTTGCCCTCTCTTTTGTCGTCGATATATTCTCCGTTGTATTTCGCGCCGCTTGCAAAATGATAAATGCCTCTGCCGTGCTTTTTGCCGTCCTTAATTCCGCCAACGTATTTATCTCCGTTGGGCATAGTCAGAATCTTGTTTTCAGAGGATGTAAGGGGCTTGGCTTCTTTGTTAGTGGATTGTATTTTATCTCCCTTGTCAGCACCGTCGGGTACCCACTCGTCATTCACATATTCACCTGTTTCAATGCTTCCGTCGGCCCTATAAAAGACACCCCTATCGATTCGTTTGTTATCGCACCATTTGCCTTCGTAGCGATCGCCGTTAGCATAATAGACAACGCCTTTTCCGTTTGCTTTGTCATCGCGCCATTCGCCTTCGTATCTGTCGCCGTTATTCCAATAATATGTGCCCTTGCCGTGGAATTTGTCATCGTGCCATTCACCCTCATAGCGATTGCCGTTGGTATAATATTTTATACCCTTGCCATTAAACTTGTCGTCAACAAAATCACCAATGTATTTAGTGCCATCAGCCCAATAATATGTGCCCTTGCCATGGAATTTATCATCGCGAAATTCACCTTCGTAGCGATTGCCGTTGGAATAATACTTTATACCCTTACCATTGAACTTGTTGTCAACAAAATCACCAATGTATTTAGTGCCATCAGCCCAATAATATGTGCCCTTGCCGTTTGCTTGACCATCGCGCCATTCACCTTCGTATCTGCTACCGTCGGTGAAAT
The DNA here is from genome assembly GCA_045125655.1 of Eubacteriales bacterium. Taxonomy (GTDB): domain Bacteria; phylum Bacillota; class Clostridia; order Oscillospirales; family CAG-272; genus RGIG4608. The sequence goes on from JBGVNP010000143.1 coordinate 6,783, forward strand.
ATTTTATACCATTACCATTGAACTTGTCGTCAACAAAATCGCCAATGTATTTATTACCACTAGACCAATAATATGTGCCCTTGCCTTGAAATTTGTCATCGCGCCATTCGCCTTCGTATCTGTCGCCGTTAGTGAAATATTTTATGCCCTTACCATTGAACTTGTCGTCAACAAAATCACCAATGTATTTATTGCCATCAACCCAATAATAGGCGCCCTTGCCGGTTCGTTTGCCATCACGCCATTCACCTTCGTAGCGATCGCCGTTGTTAAAATAGATAATACCTTCACCGTGAAAATTACCGTCAGCAAAATCGCCTTTGTATCCTATGTTACCGTCTTCCTTATAGTGAATGCCTTTTCCGTGAAATTTGTCATCGCGAAATTCACCTTCGTATCTGCTGCCGTCGGTGAAATATTTTATACCCTTGCCATTAAGATTAGCATCAACAAAATCGCCAATGTATTTAGTGCCATCAGCCCAATAATATGTGCCCTTGCCTGTTCGTTTGTCATTTAGAAAATCACCCTCATATCTGTCACCGTTAATCCAATAGTATGTACCTTTACCGGTTCGATACCCGTAGTACCATTCCCCCGTATATTTATCTCCATTAGCCCAACGGTATGTGCCCTTGCCATGTTTCACATCCTTGCGCCAGTCACCGGTATATCTATCACCGTTATTCCAATAACAGGTGCCATGGCCGTGCCTTTCACCGCTCCAGTTTGTATCGCCTTCGTAATAGCCGTTATTGTAATTTATTCTTCCCATAATTTTCTCCCTTATTTTAAATTAGGCAAGAGAGTTATTTCAACGCCCTCTTGCCTAAAGGATTTTAATTATTCTTCTGCCTTAGCTGCCTTTTTTGCCGCCTTTTCCTCTTCAATGATCTTAAATATCTCCTCTGCCGCAAGACGCGCCTTGCCCACCACGTGAACATCTTCCTTGGGCATCGCAAAATAGAGAGCGCGATTGTTACCCATGCCTATAACGTCACCGAGCTGATACCAATAGAACGCTGCCTCAACAGTGTACATTGATCTTGAATTTTGGCTGTAATCAATTCTGCCGTCACAGCCCGTGAGGTGCAAGCCCTCCTTATTGTGAGTAACTCTACCCTCTCCAACCTTGTAAACGTCCTTTGTGTTGACAATCATAAAGATGTCGCACGGAACGTCAAAGCCGTAAGTACCTTCCTCAACCTCTTTTCTCACGCAAGCGCGCTGCCATTTGTACCAATCGGGAATATGATCGAAATACGTTTCTCCCTCAAGTGCCTTGAGAGAGCCAAGTTCAGTAAGCTCCCAAGTTTTGCCACATTCGTGGCAGGTGAGGTGGATTCCCTTGCCCTCCATTCTGCCTTCCTTCTGACAATGGGGACATTTATAGAGGATACTGTGGAGTCCGTCCGCACGGAACGGCTCATCGATAATAATATTGTTTTCCTTCTGCCAACGGAATTGGTCGAAGGAGAATTGCTCGTCGATAACCGCTTGAATCTCCTCAACACTCATCTCCTTGATCTGCTCGGGAGAAAGAACGTAGCGAAGCTCCGCAGAAACAGGAAGATCGCGATTTTGAAGCTTGTTGTATAAGGGATCACGAAGAAATGAGCCGTATGTTTCGAGCATGCAGAGCGGAACACCGAGCATCTTTACAAGCTTTGCAACGGTTGAGGGAAGCGTGGTCTTTGTTCCGTCAAAGCTGTAAGCTGCTTCGGGGAACATAAGAACCGATGCCTTATTTACTGTCAAGCAGTACTTTATATCACGTATCAAATGAAGATCTGCAATAAACTTTCTCGTTGGGAAGCAACCTATCTGGCGCATTATCCAATCAAGTCCAACGAAGGAGTCAAGCGTTGCCACGGTATTGAATTTTCTGGGATAGAGCATAGAAAATGCGATTTCAAAGTCGAGGAAGCTTGAGTGATTCATCAAAATGAGCGCGGGCTCGTCCTTGCCGAGCTTTTCCATACCAACCTCGCGGTGCGTAAAATGTGTTTGCCAAAGTGCGGGCTGGGAAATGACCTTTGTAAGAGTCTGCCAGAATATATTGGTTTTCTTGGGCTTGTAGTGCTTGGGCACATCCATAGCCATTACTTCATCATAATCGCGAACAACGTTTTTGATCTTCATAATAATATCCAACTTTCTGTATTATTTGGGTTTATGAACACAGTATACCACCTTTTTTTGACTTTTGCAAGGTTTTTTTCATATATTGAAATTGCAGGGCATTTTTTATCTCCAAAATAAATTTAAATAATTCAAATTTTGATTTGTTGAGCTGTTTAAAAAGTTAGTTTAAGAAAAGAGGATGCCACTTTTTGGGAAAAGTGGCGCAAAAACCTTTTATAGAGCTTCGCGCAAGTAGCCATACACGCGCGTCCGTCGCTTTGCTCCCAGATCCTTCAGTCGTTGCGCCCGACGACTTTAGTCGTCATTCTCGAGCGTAGCGAAGAATCTTGGGCGCAACTCCTTCGAGGATGACGCGCGTGGTTTGTGCTGATTTAGCAAGACTCCGCGCAAATCGTTCCGCGCGAGATTCTATCGCGCCCTTGTGTCATTCTGGAGGGAACGGAGTGACCGATAGAATCTCCGAAGGGACACAAGGGCAGCTCCAGAATGACAACGCGCGGAATATAACGTTTTTCTCGCCATTTTAACAGGCGGCTCGAAAAACTGTAATTTGCTACTTTAACTAACTGTTTCTTTGTTAGCACAGACTTTAAAGTGTGATATAAAGTAAGTAAATTTTAGAAAATTACTCCGTAGGAGTGATTTTCGTAGTTTTGAAAGTACAATGCCGACCGTCGTACTTGTACGTAAGGGAGGTATTGGAGTTTCTAAACCGATAATTCGTTTGCGAATTATCGAAAATTTACGTAAACTCTGCTCAAACCAATCGGTAAAGTATTTCGGGGTGTGGGGCGGCTTTTCAAAAAAGCCCCACATTTTTTCTTAACTATCTTTTTATACTTATCGATAAATTTCAATTTACCATTCCCTATTCTGTGATTATCAATTTTAAAAAGTTTGATAAAACTTTAACGAAGCTCTTGAAATTTTAATTTTTTGTGATATAATAGTATCAGCAAACATAAAAATCATAAAAAGGAGAATATGAAAATGGGACATTTGACAGGTAAAACAGCAATAATCACAGGCGCGGGCTTTGCCACCCTCTCCGACGGCAGATGCGGTTCAATCGGATACGGCATCGCAACAGCTTATGCAAAGGAAGGTGCAAATCTCGTTATCACAGGAAGAAACGTAGCAAAGCTTGAAAAGGCAAAGGAAGAGCTTGAAAAGCTCTACGGCATCAGAGTACTTGCTCTTTCCGCTGACATCAGCGCAGGCGCGAACAACGAAGCAACGGCAAAAATGGTAGCCGAAAAGGCAGTTGAAGCGTTCGGCAGAATAGACGTTCTCATCAATAACGCGCAGGCATCCGCTTCGGGTGTTACCATTCAGGATCACACAACAGAGCAGTTTGATCTCGCAGTATATTCGGGTCTTTATGCGACCTTCTACTATATGAAGGCATGCTATCCCTACCTCAAGGAAACAAAAGGAACTATCATTAATTTCGCATCGGGCGCAGGACTTTTTGGCAATTACGGTCAGTGCTCCTACGCGGCGGCTAAGGAAGGCATCAGAGGTCTTTCCCGAGTTGCGGCAACCGAATGGGCAAAGGACGGCATCAATACAAACGTTATCTGCCCTCTTGCTTGGACGGCGCAGCTTGAAAACTTCCAAAACGCTTATCCCGAGGCATTCAAAGCAAACGTTAAAATGCCCCCCGCAGGACATTTCGGCGATTCCGAGCTTGAAATCGGCAGAGTTTGCGTTCAGCTTGCTCATCCCGACTTCAATTACCTCAACGGTGAAACACTCACGCTTGAAGGCGGTATGGGACTTCGTCCTTAATTTGATAAAAAAACAAAAAGAGCTTTGCAGAAAGCTCTTTTTGTTTGTTAAAAGAAAACGCGGCATACCTCTTTTGAGATGTGCCGCGTTTCAAAAATGTCATTTAGAGAATGCTATAACGTCGATTCTCTTGTTGTTAAAAAATTATTTCTTTCTTCCAAGAAGCGCCAAAGCACCGTCAATGATAAGAAGAACACCAACAACTGTGATGATGATCTCAACACCGTTACCGAATGCAAGTGCAAGACCAACCACAACGGTAAGCACGGGAGATATGTATCTCACAACGTCCTTAACGCCGTTCTTCAAAAGAGGAACAAGATCCATAGCACCTCTGAACGCGATGAAAAGACCGAGAACAAGAAGAACCACGTCAACGATGAGCCAACCTGCAGCGATAATAGCGATACCGATGAAAAGGTTTACGATTCCGCTTACAAGATTGCCCTTAAGAATATCCAAAACACCTGTTACGATGAAGAAAATACCTGCAATTGTCATTGCCCATCCGAGCATACTGTTGCCAAAAAGAACAAGAAGCGCACCAAGGACAATATAAAGAAGAGGCGAGGATGTGTTTAAATTAAGTTTTTTTGCCATAATAAAAATCTCCTTTCTGGGTTTATGTTATCATTTTATCACTTTTTGAGAAAAATGTCAATAAATTTTGAATTATAACATTCATAAAGCTTACAAAAAAGGAGCTTTATACTCAAAGCTCCTTTGATTTTATTGGATTTTAACCTCTTTTGAACTCTGCAACGCTCTTGCCGTAAAGCTTTTTGAAAACGCGACTGAAATATGCAGGATCTTCAATACCGACAAGCTCCGCCGCCTCATACGCCTTAAGTCCAAAGCGCTCAATGTAGATGCGCGCGAGATTCATTCGGTAGTTGGTGAGATAATCAATAATGGTAGTTCCCTTCACCTGCTTGAATATCGCGTGGAGATAGTTTGGTGTGAGTCCAAATTCCTCGGCAAGATCAATAACGCTGATCTTCTTGCGGTAATTGCGAGCGATATACTCAATCGCCATTTCGCTGTAAGCTACCGCATTGGTGGGAAAGCTCTTGGCATCGAATGCAAGCATATCCATGCTTGCTCTCGTAACGCGACCCAAAAATTCGAGAGAGAGGGAGATGGCGCGTGTTTCCTCACCAATTCTCTGCCCCGTTTTGCAGGCAACGATCTTCTTGATCAAGGGGAGCATCCAATCGTTATCGTGTCTTGAAAGTCCGTCGCGGGGGAGCAAAAAGCGATTGCCCGAAAGAAGATTCTTCATAAGCGCACGCGCTCCGTCCTCATCAAGAACGTCGGTGTCAATAACGTTTACGGAAAGCTCGCAGTCAAGTCCTATGGAATATACTCCAAGAGGAGAATAGCTCTCGGTGTAGATTTCAAATTTTTCACCAAAAAGCAAGGGATAAAAGCTGCCCGATTCACATACAAGCGAGCCGGATGAGGTCTTGCAGATGCATTCGCCGCGCTCAACGTAGCAAAGCTCAAGAAAATTCTCGCGCTCGTTGATAAACACCTTGTGTCCCGCCGTCGCGATACTGCAAGCGTATTTGATTTTAGGAATACTCAAAAGCTCAACGTCGTAGAATTTCACTGCTTTTCTCCTCTCTTTTATATCTTTTCGTATATCATAACACAAAATAATAGATTTGTCCAACATTTTTTTAATTTTTTTATGTTTTTCTCGTTTTTTCAATATCTTTCGATAAATTTTGATTTGTCGCACTGTTTAAAAAGTTAGTTTAAAAAAAGAGGATGCCACTTTTTGGGAAAAGTGGCGCAAAAACCTTTTGATCAGCTTCGCGCAATAGACGTATAGTTTGTGCTGATTTGGCAAGACTCCGCGCAAATCGTGTTGTGTGATACTTTGTATCCCACAACACATAACGATTTTCTCGCATTTTAACAGGCGCTTCGAAAATCTGTGATTTGCTACTTTAACTAACTGTTTCTTTG
>JBGVNP010000144.1:0-2467 GCA_045125655.1 Eubacteriales bacterium
GATCTATGGTGTGGAAGATTCACATAACCTGAACGGAGCTTCCATATACACTAACTGGAAAAATGCAGTTGAAGGCTGTGATGTCATATTACTTCCCTTACCCGTCACAAGAGATGGAGAAACAATTAATATAAGCACAAGCCTTGATATTTCCCCGATCTACCTTAACGAATTATACGCAATCGCGTGTAAAAGCAAATGCGGATTTATTTTAGGCGGAATCTTGCCTTCGGATATTGAAAATCAATGCGATGAAAAGATTAAGATTATCGATTATTATAAGGATGAGCTTTTGCAAAGGAAGAATGCTATTCCTAGTGCCGAGGGAGCGTTAATGATAGCTATGCAACACACCGACACTACCGTTCAAAATATGCCGGTGCTTGTCCTTGGATACGGCCGTATCGCGGCTTATCTTTCAAAAATCCTCTATTCTCTTGGGGCTGACGTAACAGTTGCGGCACGAAGCGTTGAGTCTATTAAATCGGCAAAAGATAACGGATATAACACGGTGACTCTCGGAAGCGATGAAATGGGATTGACCGAATCCTTCGACAAAGCCAAAGTCGTCTTCAATACCATACCAAGCGTTATATTTACACGAAATATGATCGATAATTTGAATTCAAAACCATTGTATATTGAAATCGCATCCAATAAGGGTGGGATAGACATGTCGGCTGCGAGAAATAAGGGTATCGAGGTTATTTGTGCGCCATCAATACCCGCAAAATATTCTCCCGTAACTGCCGGAAGATATATTTTTGAAACAATTACGGAAATTCTGGCAAAGCGAGGTTTAGAAATATGATAGGATATGCATTTTGCGGTTCCTTTTGTACGTTTAAGGATTCGTTTGAAGCTCTTTCTCTTGTAAAAGGCAAATACCTTGATATTGTTCCGATAATGAGCTTTAACGCGTATAATACTGATACGCGCTTTGGTACAAGTCAAGAATGGATACAAAAAATTGAAGCTTTGTGCCAAAACAAGATCATTAATACGATAGTTGATGCCGAGCCGTTGGGACCTGCGCGTCCCTTGGATGCTCTGATCATTGCACCGTGTACGGGAAACACACTTGCAAAAATTGCTAACGGCATAACCGATACACCCGTTTGCATGGCGGCAAAGGCTCACCTAAGACAAGATAGGCCCTTAATAATTGCCCTTGCATCTAATGACGCAATGTCCGCAAATCTCGCCAATATAGCAAAGCTTCTCACTCGAAAAGGTGTATATTTTGTTCCCTTGCGACAGGATGAACCGGTAAAAAAACCGCATTCGCTTGTGTGCGATTTCGGTTTATTACCCGATACACTTGAAAAGGCGCTAAAGGGCGAGCAGATCCGCAAATTATTCTTATAATAAAATTCAAAGAGACGAAAAAATCGTCTCTTTTTTTATTAAACGTATTGCTTTTACGCATGATATATGGTAAAATATCGTTGTACAAAAGAATAACACAGTTCATTTCAATTTTTGAATTGTCGGGTACGCTGCAAGACGGCGTGCTCGGGGATAAGGAAACTGCGGTGAGAATCCGTGGCAACAGCCATTACCGTATCTGAGCTCAGGCTCACAAGTCGGAATGCTTATCGTTCTGTGCCGATAAAGGTCTCTTGGGCAAATGAGGAGAATTCGGTATTAGGTAGCTTAGAGCAGAGGCTACCTTTGCCTTTTTGCGCCTCATGAAGGGCGCTTTTATTTTATCCTTTTTACGCTAAAAAAAGAAAGGATCTTATTCAAATGAAAAAAAAGTTACTATCAATTATCTCACTATTATTGGTAATCGCTTCAATCTTCGCATTCTCATCCTGTAATAATGAAAATAACGAAGCAAAAGGTCTTTGGGCCAGCGCGACTTACCTCAATGACACCACACTTGGTACGGGCGCAAATTCTATTCAAGTTGAAATTGAAGCCGAAGGCCGAAAAATCACGCTCACTATCAATACCGACAAGCAAACTCTCGGCGAAGCTATGTATGAGCTTTCACTTATTAATGATGCATCGTTCTTTGATACAGTTATCGGAATGAAAGCGGACTGGAATAAGGATCAGGCTTATTGGGCTTTTTACGATGGAGAAACCTTTATGATGGTCGGTATCAATGAAGCTCCTGTAAACAAAACTGCAAATTATCGCCTCGTTTACACTAAATGATCATGCGAAACGACAAGCGGAAGATAAAAATCATTGAGATATGTGTATTCTCAATGCTTGGCGCTTTAATGTTTTGCTCAAAGATAGTCATGGAGATATTGCCAAATATTCATCTGCTCGGAATGTTTGTGATGACCTTCACCATCGTTTTTCGCGCGAAAGCGCTGATACCGATCTATATTTACGTATTTCTAAATGGATTATATGCCGGATTCAATCTATGGTGGATACCCTATCTCTATATCTGGACAGTCCTTTGGGCGATAACGATGCTTTTGCCCCAAAATATGCCTCGATGGTT
>JBGVNP010000145.1:0-1547 GCA_045125655.1 Eubacteriales bacterium
AGCGGAGCTTACTTGACAGTAGCAATAAGTTACAGTCACTTTTTCAACAAAATTGAAAAGAGCGACAAAAAAGGCATATCGAAAAAAGCAAACGAATGATACCAACGGAACAAAAAAATCAATTCAGAATCTAACCAAAATCTGCCAATCCCGAACGGTCTCTTCGTTAAAGAGTCCAATGTTTTGCGAATGTACGGAGAAAGATACGGGGCATCTTTCGAAGTACCGAAAGAGAGGGTGCTATAGAATCCCCTCACCGCTGACCGAGGTTTTTGTTACCCGTACCCGTGCCCGAGCATGGGCAATTATACAAAAACCCATAAGGGGGATTATAGAGTGCCCGAACGGAGAGTTGCACGAGAGAGGGATTCACTCCCTCGGCAAGTGTCCGCAACTATTAGCAAAACAGCATCTTTAACGAGGAGACCGAGACCGTCAAAAGAACATGATGCAACCATATTCCTACCGTAGCCGATATGGTAGCGGTGCGGTGCGACGTGGTGCGCTGTCAAGGGCTTGAAATCTCCCACATACAGCACATACATACACAAGTCACACACACCGAACACACATACGATACACACATACACAAGACACACACAAGAGTCCGCTCAAACGGAAAAAACAAACGGAGCAAGACCGAACAAGCTGAAACCATTTTCCGCTCAAACGGAAAAACATACACAAAGCCACGTTTGGAGATTTTTCGGAGAACCCTTGACAGTGCCCTCACTGCCCACAATGGTCTCGGGGGCACTCCACGGAGCGCAGAGAGGTGGAGTGTCCTTAGTAACCCCCCTTGCCCTTACGTCCGTCATAGCCTTGCGGATAAGAGAGAGACCGAAGCCCCTCGGACGCAAGAGAACTCCCGTGGCGGTGCGGTTGGTATGCCTTTAGGCACAACCGCCCGCCCCTCTGCGTCGGCTCGGTCTGTGACTGTTCATGAAAGCCTAAGAAATGATGACAGCGGTGTCATATTTCTATCTTTTTCATATCTTTCGCACCCGATAACGTTGTGGTGCGGTGTAACGTGGTGCATTGTCAAGGGCTTGAAATCTCCGAGCGTGGCAATCTGTTATACACGTTATAGAACAATATTGACAAACAGACTGATATATGCTATAATAAGCACTATAATTGAATAACATAAGTACTCTTTTCTAAGACACTGTGCGAATCCTCTCAAAAAGCCCCTCGCACGGTGTTTTTTATGCCCCAAAATGCCCAAAACGGCACATATAGGCAAAATAGCCCCAATATGCTAAAATAAGGGCTTAGAACGGCTCTGACGGTCTCAAAACGGCATATCATGACAGTATACGGAGCATGATAACGGAATCTCTGACAATTTCCCTATAAAACCTAAAAAACAACCAAAAAATGACCGCACGGTCAAAAGCACCCCCAGCGGAGCTTACTTGACAGTAGCAATAAGTTACAGTCACTTTTTCAACAAAATTGAAAAGAGCGACAAAAAAGGCATATCGAAAAAAGCAAACGAATGATACCAACGGAACAAAAAAATCAATTCAGAATCTAACCAAAAT
>JBGVNP010000146.1:0-2388 GCA_045125655.1 Eubacteriales bacterium
TCTGTTATATTTTTAAATCAAATATTGCAAAAACACTTGATTTTTGCGGATATATCTGTTAAAATTACTGTTAAGCAATAAATATTTGTTAATGGCACAGATGGTATGCAATGAATTTTAATCGAAATCCATTGCAGTAATTGCGAATGAAAAATGCCCCTCAGAGAGAGAATGTCGGCGGCTGTGAGCATTCTCGGACATATTCGCGGTGAATTTCGGTACCGGAGCCGACTGTTCGACTTATTTTTCAATATGAGGGCAGTCTGCTTTCCCAGCATTATCGGGAGCTGATGAGGGAGTATTTTGCAATCAAAATATTCCGAATTTGGGTGGTACCGCGAAGAGATTTCGTCCCATGTGGACGGGATCTTTATTTTTTTGCCCGAATCAAATCTGCGTCATTCAGAAAATTTTTAAGAGCCTGTTTAGTATCTCGGCGTGCGTGGATTGCGCTGTCAGATTTTGTGCCAAATGTAGGGAATTTCTCGCAGCCATACTGTCGTATCGCAAGAGAAATTTACGAAATATGGCTCAAAAGATGCAAGCAAGGCGCGTGCGAAGGGATACTAAACAGGCTTTTAAACAAAAAATCGGGGCAGTTCATTAAACCGTCCCGACTTTTTGCTGATCATAAATTACTTGCTGCCTTTTGCCGAGTCAATGCGCTCCTGTGCGGCGGCTGTTCTTGCTTTTGCCTCAGCTATCTGCTGTTCGCGCTCTGCCTGCATTGCGGCTTTGTGAGTTTCGGGGCGGTGGATATATAATAAAAAAGTGGACAAGTATGATAAAATAGAAGACAGAAAAAGGAGGAATAAAAAATGTCTTCAAAGAATCCCAAATACACGCAGGAATATAAGCAAACAATAGTCAATCTGTACCATTCGGGAAAGACATATTCAGAAATACATAAGGAATATGGGATTTCCTACAGTGCTTTATCCAATTGGATAAAGCAGTACTCAGAAGTAAAAATTGATGATGAAACAGTTCTTACAGCCAAACAAATAAAAGAACTTCAAAAACGCAATGCTCAGCTTGAGGAGGAAAATCTGATACTAAAAAAAGCCATTGCGATATTCACGCCACGCTCAGACAAAGACTGAATGCCGTAAAGCTTCTGTCATCGGAACACGCTGTTACAACGCTTTGCCGCGTTCTTGGTGTCAACCGAAGCACTTATTACAAATTTCTTCATCATAAGCCCTCTAAAAGAGAGCTTGAAAACCGCAGGATCCGAAGCTGTATTGTCGAGCTTTATGCAAGATCAAAAAAACGTTTCGGAGCTTACAAGATGAAAAATTGTCTTGCCCGTGAATATCGCATAAATATAAGTACACAAAAGGTTTATCGTCTTATGAAAGGTATGAAGCTGCCAAAAATGAGTACGGTTAAACCGTTTTATCCCAAACACAAAACAGCGTCTGATGAGCATTGTCCCAACATATTGAAACAGCGTTTTGATCCGTCAGAGCCTAATAAAGTATGGGTATGTGATTTTACATATCTTCGTGCTGCAGGAAGGTTTTATTACCTTTGCGTAATACTTGATCTGTTTTCAAGAAAGGTTATCGCATATAAGCTTTCTCCCTGTCTTAATACCAAGCTTGCAATTGAAACGCTTGATATGGCAGCAGCGAACCGTAATGTTTCTGACGGCGTGATCTTTCACAGTGACCGTGGCTGTCAATTTACATCAGAGGCTTTCCGGAAGCATCTGGACCTGCTGAATATTGTTCAGTCATTTTCTGCCAAAGGGCATCCTTATGATAATGCAGTTATGGAATGCTTTTTCAAGTACTTGAAAAAGGAAGAAACCAACCGCAGAACTTACTCGTCCTTTGATGAGCTGAAGCTGAGTATTTTTCAGTATATCCATGGTTTCTACAACTCTTTCAGACCTCATTCTCACAATAATGGCCTTTCCCCTGATCAGGCAGAAATGAATTTTCTGTAAAACTTGCTGTTTTACTTGTCCACTTTATTGACTATAGTTCACCTTTGCCCTTGACCGTGGCGATCACAGCCACAGCGTTTGTGTCGGCTGCGTTGCCGCTCTCTCGCTCCAATGTGATTGAGATGTCAGCGGCGGCATAGCGTGTGAGGTGTGATATTGCTTCCTGTCGGCGGTTCATGGTTACACCCTTGACCTTTGTGCTGATGTCGGGGTTCTTAGCTACGCCCCACGCCTTTTTCATAGCGGCTGAGCGGGGAAAGCCTTGTCTTACAAACCTGTTCGCCATTGTCATTACCTTGGACTTGATTTTGTTGATTGCGTTCATGTGGGTATCTCCTTTCCTGCGGTGTGTTTCCCTCACCGTCTGACTATATTATAAAGGATTTTTCTTTATTTTTTTAAAAATATTTTTGATTATATCAAGTATTTCCTTG
>JBGVNP010000147.1:0-2758 GCA_045125655.1 Eubacteriales bacterium
TTGATTGTCTTATTCCCATCAAAAAAGCGATTCACTTGATATAGCACTTGATTGATTTGATATTCCTCGTTATTTTGAACATTACATCCTGCACTTTCGAGTACGGTATTATTATCATTAATTCGCATATAACCTCCATAGTTTATAATCACCGTAAGAGTAGTATTGTCAGCACAAAATGCTAATATTCAGCGGTCATCCTTTTCGCCAAAAGTGTCTGTTTTCATCTTCTCCATCTCATCGTCAGCCTTTGATGCTACAAAGCAGCAGCACATAACCACTACTCCGAGAAAAGCGCCGACGAATAAGCCGACTATAAATCCTATCATTTGTGACTTCCTTTCTTGAATGTATTGATATTCAGTCCCAAGCCGATCATAAGCGCCGTACCGATTTTGAAAAGAGATTTGAGCTTGATGTTGCCCATTTTTCTGATAATCCTTCTTTTATCAATGGTCGCAACCTGTTCTGTGAGCGCCAACGATTTCTTCGTCAGGCAAGCGCCTTTTACTCTAACGTGAGTAGGAATATGTGCCTTTGTCTGTCTTGATGTGACAGGGACAACAATTGTCGTGGGACTGTATTTATTTCCTATATTGTTTTGGACGATGACAGCCGGACGGACGCCGCCCTGTTCGCTGCCATAGCCTATGCCGAAATCCACTAAATAGACTTCACCTCTGTAAACTCTCAAAATAATACCTCCGTATTATGTAGTCAGCGCGCACCTGTCACAGATACGCGCTGTTTTCGTTTTATTGCATCCATATTCAACGAACAGCTCATTTTAGGGTAGCTGTCCGTTTTGATGCCAAGTCGCAACAGAGCGCAATACAAACGGCATTGTGGTTGCTTTCCCATTAAGGACATAGTTTGCCGCGAGATGTGTATTTCTTCGGCTCTGTTGTGCTGCGACTTTTTGTTCGGTATTCGTTCTCAACTCCCCCGAACGGGAACACATCAGACGGTCAACGCATATTGACCTCATCAGCCTTACGGCATACTACAAGGATCTCTCATAGCCGCTCTCATTGCCTGCGACGCTTTTAACGCTCGGACTGTGACTAAACGGAAGTATCATTATGCCCTTTGCCTGTCATCGCCCTCCTTGATTGTGCCTATCAAGGTCGAAGTCCTAAAGGCTGCAAAGCAGCGTTCGCTTCTGTAGCTTGTCCGTGCCGGACAACAAAGGGAAAGTTTCTGATATGCTGTTATTCGGTTGTCAAAAGGTTTGCCGTATTCTTTGGCAAGAGAGGTAAATAACCCTCTCACCCTTTATTCCACACTTTTTCAGAATTTGTTGCAGACTTTTTTAAAGATTTTTCAAAATTCTTTTCAGCTTTCTCAAAATAGCTGTATGCTTACGGCTGATAGTGGAATAATGGATGTTTAGCTCCTTTGACAAATCTCTGACGGTCATCGGGTTTTTACTATAAAGGCAGGCAACAAGCTCCTGTTCTTCCTCGGAAAGTGATTGAACAGCTTGATAGAGCTTTTCAAGCTCAATTCTATGTATAGCCGTACTCTCAATATCAATGGCTGTGTCCTCAATCAATTCCTCGCCCGAACATCTTTCACCGTGATCGTTCGCTTCGAGAGCATACAGTGATATTTCATATCTGCCGCTTTCCTTCTTGCAATCAGCGACATACTGTGTGCGTCGTTCCGCTTTTCGGATATGACCGATTTTAGAGGAAGGTATCTCAATAAAGACATCTTCCTCCGTTTCTTCTTCGGCTGACAGCCTATAAAAACGCTTGCCCCGTCCGTTAGGGCTTTTCAGGTAGTCATAAGCTGCCTTTCCTTTTAATCTAATAAATCTTCTCTTTCCATCAGCAGAGAAGTAATTTCCGTTTTTATCTTCAATAAAAAAGATTGACAATTAATAGTCCTCCGTTCAACTTGAAATGGTTAGGTTTCAAGTTGAGTGGAGGAGCGCGGATAAAAGTGCTATTCTGTTCTTTTATGAGCGAAAAAGCAAAATCACAAAAGAAAAGGTATAAATCTGTCGAACATAAAAGCGCTGCACAGTCATTTGACCATACAGCGCCGTTATTAGCAGTTTTTTGATTGTAACGCTTGCTTTCCCTCTCAAAAGCAAGTTTTTCCTTATCACTATTTGTAAAATGCTTCACTAATAGCAATAATAGCAGATTTTACATAATTATCCTGTCGTAATTTGTTGTCGATATAAAGAAAAGATCCCGACTTGCATACGGTGTGTAAAAACTAAGTGTTTAAGCCAAATTGCTCTCTGTATTTAAGCGATTTGGGATTTTCAAAAACCATTTTGATAATTTCCTCTACTTTTTCAAGATGGTCACACGGTGGGTTAATTACAAAAGAGTATAGATTTAGATAGTTTTGAAGATCGTCACGGTTGAAGCCACTGTGAGCGTTAAGGAACATCTTTAACAGACAATGGATTCTGTTCACTGGATTCAAAGGATTTTCGCTATCAGCTAATCCTTTGAGTTCAGATGAAGAATAGCTCACACTTTTAAGGTTAAGCTTTTCAACCAGCTTTTTGTGAGTTTTCTCTTTATCGTGAATAAGTGTAGAACCTTCCGCAATATGACTTTTGAAAGTTTCATAACTGCTCTTTTGAGATGGTTTCCCAAACCCTTCAACAAAGCAAACGGTGTGTTTCTTATCAGTAGCGACTCCAATACAAATCTGGTTGCGTGAAAGCCCTCTTAAATAATTCCCTTTTTCATCAACCTGTCTATCTCTCATCATTAACGAGTAGTAAGTTTCA
>JBGVNP010000148.1:0-7923 GCA_045125655.1 Eubacteriales bacterium
TGAATAGTTTGATTTTTTCGAATGCGGTAGCTTGCGCAAACTTCACTCCAAGCTTTGATAATCCCACAAAGTGAACACCGGTTCTTGTTCTGCCTTCGGAAATTTTTATGCCATTTCTATCATATCTATCCAAAAACCCCATTCTTGCTATGTCTGGAAATGTGTTTTTCTTTACAGAATTTATAGTTCCTTTTGATGTTTTTCTTTTGACCTCTTCCACAATGGAATAATAAATGTGAGCATGCTGCTGTAATTTTCCGTTATCATCTCCCACGTGTATTCCGAAGATACTAGCACCGGCTGAATTATAAATGATTTCCACCAAATCGGAGAAATATTGATAAGTAAGTCGATTATGTTGAGAACATTGAAATCCTCTATAATCACTGCAGCTTACTCTTTCGATTATGTAATCAATGAATCTATTGGTTGGAGAAATGTTTTTCAATTGCTGTAAATATTTAAAGTCTTCCAATTTCAATTCCCTCGTTCTTTATTATTTCAATGTATTGTTCGTTCAATTCACATCCAACAAAACGACGATTTAAGTTTTTAGCTACCCTACTTGTCATCCCTGATCCGCTGAACAAGTCTAAAACCAAAGCACCTTCATCGCTGCTTGCTTTTATGATCCTTTCGATCATTTCATAAGGCTTTACGGTTGGATGGCCTAATGATTTAACCTTGCCATTAATTTTTTCCTTATGACGTTGAGAGGTTATTTCCCATACATCATTGCAAAGTTTTCCGTTTTCGTTTGGGAACCAACGCTTCCCGTTCTTGAGTATTCCTTTTTTAGATGCATGGGCTATTCTATCGGCAGATGAATACGGTGTCCTTATATCGTCGCAATTGAATACGTAATCATTTGATTTTGTAAAAAATAAAATTGTTTCTTGAGCGTTGACGTATTTTTTTTTGGAACTGCTAAATCCATCTTTTTTGTACCAAGTTATCCAATTGCGGTAATTTATTGACTTGCCTCTTAAATAATTCAGTATAATGGCTGAATTATACGCGGTGTTAAACAAATATATCGATGCATTTTTGTTCAGTTTCGGAATAATTGCATCAATCCATCTAAATGTGAATTCCAAGTATGATTCTTCATCTTTGAATGAATCCCATTCCCCTTTTTTGAGATTGTAGGGAGGGTCAATTATCGCTAAGTCAATGCTGCCATCTTCTAATTCTTCTAAGAAATCAAAAACATCAGCATGATAAACCTTATTTAATATCAAGCAGCTCACCTCGTTCCACGGTATTTAGCTTTTGATCAATTAACGGTTTATAATTGTCATAAAGCTCGTAACCTATATAATTTCTATCCAATTGTTTTGCCACTCTGAGGGTTGTTCCACTGCCGGCAAATGGATCTAAAACCACATCGTTTACACAACTAAACATTTTAATGCAACGATAGGGAATTTCTTCTGGCATAATGGCGGAGTGTTTACCGAACCCCAAATCTTTCTTGTTTGGTATTGGAATATCCCAAATTTGTTTTGTAAACGTTACCCATTCTTCCTGGGTAATTTCACTTTTTTCTTTAATTTCCTTAGGCGTGTTTTTTGGCGATCCATCCTTTACATAAACGGTTATAAATTCCGTGGTGTTTTGTGCATAAAAGTTTCGGGGATAAGGATAACTTCCAAACATTAATTTCTTTGTGGAATTTGTTCTGTTCCATATATACAAATCCATTAAATGAAGTTTGGTGCCTTCGAGAATAGAATTTTGAATGTTGCTTTGAATGTCAAATATATCTCGGTTGTAATGGGTTGAGTAGTTCTTTTTTATCATTGGTAATAGTGGAACATTGATGCACAATTTTCCGTTTGGCACAAGGACCCTTTCGCACTCTTTCCATACAGTTAAAAGAGCTTGTATATATTCTTGAAATGTTTGATAAGAACCCAAATCTGACGCATTTGAAGCGGAATGCTTTTCAATTTGATATCCATCTTTAGAATAATCTTTGATGTTAAAGTACGGTGGTGAAGTGATTATTAAATCAACCGTCGAATTTGGTATTTCGCTCATATTCTCACACGATTTAAAAAAAACACAATTCATTTTATTGCCTCCCCAAAAGCAAGCTTGCTTTCATTCCATTATAACGCAAATGCGTAGCATTGTCAACTCGTTTGCGTTTTATAATTTGCGCAAATGCGTATTATAATAGAAATAAATAGTATCGGAGAGGAAGCGAATATGGATATAAATAAAAAAATTATAGATTTGTGTAATTCGCGCGGATGGTCAATATATGAGCTTTCCTTGCAATCAGGAATAACTCAATCCACATTGAATTCGATGCTGCATAGAGGAAATCCGCCCAAAATAGAAAATTTACAATGCATTTGCGAAGCATTTGGCATATCTCTTGCTCAATTTTTCACGAATGGCGAGGAAGCTGAATTGTTAAGCGAAGACGAAAGAAAGCTTGTATCTTTATTTAGGAAAATGCCTGATAAAAAGCGACAGGCGGTTTTGGATTTGATAGATAGATAATAAAAAATGAGCCCCCCGTTGATGGAGGTCTCGGTTTAACATTGAATAATGCTTTGGGTAACAAAAAAGAGTAGCACATCATGCTACTCTTTCTTTTTTATTTACCAACCGGAATTGTTGTAATTGCTATTGTCGTAATTTCCGTTGTTGTAGTTGTTCTGGCTGCTGCCATTGTAGCTTCCGTCGTCCTCTTGCTTTTTGGGACGGTTTTTGAGCGCCTTAACAATAAGAACAACTGCTATGACGATAAGAATAACTGCAAAGATAACGCTGAACCAATCAAAATACTTGGGCAATATCTCGTCCGCGTCCTCAACCACGACAATAACGGGAATTCCCGTTGCCTTGGTGAAGTCCTTGAGTGCCGCATCGACCGTGCTTGGTGTAATGTCCATGTCGGTCTTGTTTACAAGACGTGAATCAAAGTCCTTGTAATCGTGCTTGCAGGTAAGGTTATTGTCGAGATGGAGCGCAGTTACGTGCTGCTCCATTTTTCTCATAACGGCTGCAATACCCGAGTCAAGAGAATATTTATAAGAGCCTGAATTTATTGCGGATGATTCAATGGCATTGCCGAATTTCGTTCCGCGCGCTCCAAACATCAGGTTGATTTCATAATCGATGTTATCGCCGAGCCATGCAATATAAGCGTAGTCGTAGTATTCAACGTCCTCAACGGCGAACACAATAACAAGACCGTCCTCGTAGTCCCCAAGCTCTCCGAAATACTCGGCATACTGCTCGTTTGCATAATCCTGATAAGTGTTTTCGTCGTAGTATACCTCTCCGCCCGTGGTTATAGAGCCGAATGCGGAGCCGAATACGCTCAAAAGCATTATGCCCGCAAAGAGCAAAATTATAATGGGCGCCATCATCAAGCCCAGCATACCGCCAAGGCATCCGCCACCTCCATAGTAACGGCGAGGTCCGAAAAACCAACCGCCATGAAAACGCGGTCCGTAATGATGATGGTGATATCCACCGCCAAATCCTCGACCGCCTCCGCCGAAGCTACCGCCTCCGCCGCCAAAGCCTCCGCCAAATCCGCGGCCACCGCCGCCTCCTCTTGATCCTCCTCCGGGTCCCGGCATAATTTTATCCTCACTTTCGTGTTTAATTTCGTTTTCACAATTATATTATACACTTTTTTCGAGACATTTCAATACTTATGACTGATTTTTGTAAAAGAGTTCGAAGTAGGTATCGCGTGTGTGAGTCTGATTTTGTTATATTTTGTCAAGTTTTTTTGGCGAATTATATAATAATATAATAAATATTACACAAGTCTATTGACTCATCTGTGACTTTTATGGTATAATATTTGTGTATATATTATTGCGACAGGGCTTGACCTTGTAAGCCTTAGCGCATCATCAACGCATATTCCCCATGACGATAACGACATTACCTTGATAAGAGCCGTTGTGTCAAAAAATAAAAATACGCGGCGCGATCTTTGCCGCGCAAAAGAAGAGGATATATGAAGAATAATTTCAAAAAACAGTTGGCATTACGCGGATCAAAATTTTTGAACGTTGCTATCATATCGGCACTCATTTGTGCTTGCTGGGAGCTTTATTATATTCCCAGATTCAAGCTTGACAGCCAGTTCCCGATAACCGTAGCAATCGGCTTGACGTATGCAATAATATTTGTGCTTCTTTGCCGTGTATACGGTGTATTTGAGGTCGGCGCGCTCAGAATCACGCAGCTTATATATTCGCAGTCGCTGTCGCTTTTGCTGGTGGATCTGCTGTTCTATATTATAATGACGGTTGCGTCCCTTGAAACACTGAATCCCGTTCCGCTGATATGCACGGTGATAATTCAGCTCTTGTGGACGGTGCTTTGGAGCATTATGGTAAACAAGCTTTATTTCGTCATAAGCCCTCCGAGAAAGACGGCGATCATATATCATCATAAATCGGAGCTTCGCAAGCTTGAGGAGATCAAGCATTTCAGCGCAAAATTTCACGTTATAAAGCATATTCACGAGACAAATGACGTCTCGGCTATAATCAATGAGCTTGACGGAGTAGAGGTTATTTTTGTAACACGACTTGATCTTCCCACGCGAGACGCGTTGCTTAAATATTGCGTTGGGCATTCCATTCAGTGTTATATCATGCCACGCGTAGGAGACGTGCTTCTCGGCGGTGCGGACAATATGCATACCTTCAGTATTCCTTTTATGAGAGTGCAGAGATCCAGCCCCAAGATAGAGTATTTGTTTGTCAAGCGAGCGTTTGATATATTCGCATCCTTGCTTGCAATTATATTGACAAGCCCTATCATGCTTGTAACGGCGCTTGCTATAAAGCTTTACGATCGCGGTCCCGTATTTTATAAGCAGGTAAGACTGACGAGAGGTCATAAGCGCTTTAACGTTCTTAAATTCCGCAGCATGCGGACGGACGCGGAAAAGGACGGTGTTGCAAGACTGTCCACCGAGCATGATGACAGAATAACGCCCGTCGGCAAGATAATAAGAAAAGTGAGAATAGACGAGCTTCCGCAGCTGTTTAACATACTTGCGGGAGATATGACGATAGTCGGTCCCCGTCCCGAGCGTCCCGAAATAGCCGAGCAATATGAAAAGGACATTCCGTCCTTCGGCTTAAGACTCCAGGTTAAGGCAGGACTTACCGGATATGCTCAGGTTTACGGCAGGTATAACACCGAGCCTTACGATAAGCTCAAAATGGACCTTATGTACATAAACAATATGTCCATGTGGGAGGACCTGCACTTGATGTTTGCAACCATCAAGATACTGTTCATGGCCGAAAGCACGGAAGGAATCGCGGACGGACAATTGACCGCCACGTATTTTGAGGAAGAGCCTGAGCAGGAAGAGCAAGAAAAGGAAAATCAGAACGTATAATGTCAAATTTAAAATTCGGAGGCGATATGACATGAAAAACCAAATAATGATTATAGCCAACGATACAACTTACGTTTATAATTTGAGGCGAGAAACTATAGAGCGCTTAATAGAAATGGGGTATGGCGTTACTATCGTATCAGAAATAATTATGCACGAGGAAGCTCTTGTGGACTTGGGCTGTCAGATAGTTCATTTGAGCACGTCGCGTCATAGCACAAATCCTTTGAACGACGCTAAGTTGTTTTTTCAATATTTGAAAATATTGAAAAAATATAAGCCCGACGTTGTGTTAAGCTTTAATATCAAACCCAATGTATATGGCGGGTTTGCATGCAAACTCATGGGGATTCCCTGTCTCGCAAATATAACAGGACTGGGAACGGCGTTGGAGATCCCCAGTAAGATGCAAAAGTTGACAACGATACTCTACAAAATAGGAGTTTCAGGGGCAGAATGTGTGTTCTTTCAGAATTCTGAAAATGAACAATTTTTCCGTGACAAAAAAATACTTTCAAAAAAATCAAGGACAATTTTACTCCCTGGATCGGGCGTGAGCCTTGTTTCTCATCCCGCATTGCCTTATCCAACAGATAACAAAATACACTTTTTATTTGTTGCGAGAATATTGAAGGAGAAGGGAATAGACCAATATTTAAGCGTCGCTGAACACTTCGTATCAAAAAGAGATGATGTTGTATTCCATATTTGTGGAGGATGTGACGACCCTAAATACGAAAAAACACTGGATGATGCACAAAAACGTGGCATTATTGAGTATCATGGACAGCAGAAGGATATGATTCCATTCTTAAAACAAGCAGCTTGCATAGTTCATCCTTCTTATTACCCGGAGGGAATGAGTAACGTTTTGTTGGAAGCGGCAGCGAGCGCTAGACCTGTTATCGCAACTGATCGTAGTGGATGCCGAGAGACCGTTGATGACGGCATCAGCGGATATATAGTTCCCATAAAGCAGACTCAACCCATCATAGATGCGTTGGAAAAATTCCTTTCGCTTTCCTACGAGCAAAGGCGTGATATGGGCCTTTCGGGCAGAGAAAAGATGGCAAGAGAATTTGATAGACAAATTATAGTAGAGGCATACGCTGAACAAATTTTGATTACATTGGAAAGAAAGAGTATAAATAGAAAATGACAAGAGTTTTGCACTATATAGGCAGTCTTAATTTTGGTGGTTCGCAATCATTCGTAATGGAGCTTTATCGAAAGATCGATAGGACTAAGGTGCAATTTGATTTCGTGGTATTTCCTGATGAAAGCGGAGGTATAGAAGATGAAATAATCGCTCTTGGAGGCAAAATCTTCGTTTGCCCGCGATATTCGGGAAAAAATCATTTTGAATTTTGCAAATGGTGGAAAAGCTTTTTGAGTGATCACCCCGAATATCATATAGTTCACGGTCATGTTCGCAGTTGTGCATCAATTTATTTGTCAATAGCAAAAAGAGCGGGGCTTGTCACTGTTGCACACAGTCATAGCACTTCTAACGGGAGAGGCATTTCTTCCGTTGTCAAGGCTGTGCTTCAGTTGCCTATCCGACATATAGCAGACCATCTCTTTTCATGCTCCGATGTTGCCGGAGTATGGCTTTATGGCAAGAAGGCCTCCCAATCTTATAAGTATAAGATGGTGCCCAACTGCGTGGATATTGACCGCTTTGCATACACAAAGCAAGATAGACAAGCTGTGCGAGATGAGTTTGAAATTTCTGACGATTCATTGGTGATAGGACATGTTGGAAGATTTCACGAGGCGAAAAATCACGAAAGGCTTGTAAATATATTTGCTTCCGTGTTGAAAAACAATAGCAAAGCAAGGCTTTTGCTCGTTGGAGATGGAGAGCTGAGAGCTGCGACCGAACAATTGTGTAAAGAGCTTGGGATATACGAAAAAACAATTTTCGTAGGAGCTCAGGCCGAACCGGCAAGATTTTACAGTGCAATGGATGTGTTCCTATTTCCGTCCAAGTGGGAAGGATTGCCATTGAGTGTCGTTGAGGCGCAGTCGTCAGGACTGCCCTGCTTTGTTTCCGATGCGATAACGAAAAACGTGAAGCTAACCGATCTTGTAATGTATCTTTCTCTTGAACAATCGAATGAAGAATGGACGGAGAAAATTCTTGCTTACGCTAATGATTTGAGAGAGGGTGCGACAGAACAGAATCAAAGACAGCTGAAGCGCTTTGACAGCGCGGCAGTGGCACAAGAGATACAAGAGTTTTATTTGCGTTTGTAATTTATCATGCTAAATTTCTGATGTCTCCACCGACTGTGTGGATAAGAATTAAAGCAGCTTGTCGTAAAATTGTCAAAAGAACTAAGCGTAATAGTTGATTTATAGGAGGGACTTGTTTTGCAAAATACAAAAGGCGAGCCGTCAAGGAAAATTATGTTCTATATAAATACCTTGGGCAGAGGCGGCGCAGAACGCGTAATATTGCAGCTGGCAGATCGCTTTAGCAAGGAGGACTGCAGTTCTATTGTGGTAACGTCCTTTGTCTG
>JBGVNP010000149.1:0-8196 GCA_045125655.1 Eubacteriales bacterium
AATCAAGAGTTTCATCGGTGTTCCGCTTATAAGGAAAACCTCGGTACTTGCTCCATCCACTTTATTCGTGAGGTGGTGCTTCGGGAAACAATTCTTGAACTCGTGAAAAGAGTGGCGCTGTTCGTTCAGCAATACGAAGCGGTGTTTCTCTATATGTATGCCAAGAAGCATAATATTACGAAAGAGGTCAATTCCCGTAATATGAAGGTTGCTATTGAACGAAACAGGCGAAGAATCAAAGAGCTTGATAAACTGATTGAACGCATTTACGAGGATAACGTCCTTGGCAAGATTCCCGATGCTCGCTTTGCAAAGATGATGAGTAACTATGAAGCAGAGCAAAATCAGTTGATTGAGGAAACAGCCAAAGCCGAACAAGCCTTAAAGACGATGGAAGAGGATAAGGTGGATCTCCGCGCATTCCTTGAAACAATCCGTCAATGTACCGAGATTACAGAACTGACACCCGCTATTGTTAATAGGCTCATTCAGCGCATTGAGGTACACAAGAGCGAAAAGATCGATGGAAGAAAACGAGTGCGCCTTGACGTTTACTTTACGGCGGTAGGTCTGATCAACATTCCCGACGAAAAGGAACTCTTTGAAATGATGCAAGAAATCCAAAGTGCTAAAAGCGCTTAAAACAAGGGACAAAAACAAGAATACGGCATATCTCTTACGAAATATACCGTATTCTTGTAAAACCGTCCTTTAGCACCCGAGGCTAACGCCGTAGGGATTTTTTTGGTGGAGACAGATGAACTCGAATCATCGACCCCTTGCATGTCAAGCAAGTACTCTAACCAACTGAGCTATGCCTCCGTATCGCACGCATTAGCAAAATGCGTGCTATTTTTTTTCAATATTTTATCCACCGCGGGCTTGATGGCTTCCGTTAAAACGACGTAGCCCTCATCCGTCAGATGCCCTCCATCAGTGGTATAATGCTCAAAAATTTCATCAGTTTCAGTATTAAGAAGCGGTGTGTACAGATCCACAAACGAGCAGTTATATTGATCAGCAATCGCCTTTATCTTTACGTTATTATATGCCGCAAGATGATTATTTTTTCCCCATTCCCTGCCCATGGAGGTAAGCGAGCATATTACAAGATGCGTTTCGGGAAGATTTTGAGTTATTCCTTTCACTATCTCCTCATAATCTTCAAACATTGTTTTAAGATTGTTAGCACCAATAAGCATAACTATTACCTTGGGCTTGAGGTCATAAAGCGAAACGTCAAGGCGATCAAGCAAGCCGTGGGTAGTATCTCCACCGATGCCACGATTTTTTACCACATACTCAGGATAGTATCTTTCAATATCGTATCCGTCGGTTAAGCTATCACCAACAAATGCGACATCCGTTTCATATGGCTCACACTCGGTGTTTTCTTTTTCATACAAGGCAATCTTCGAGTCATAATATGCCTGCAGCTGTGCAAGAAGTTCTTCCTTTTTTCTTTCTTCTGAAAGGTTTTGGCAATACAAACAAATAAGTACTGCTACGATCACCAAAAGCAAAGCAATCGCGGAAATTAAAATAATACGTTTTTTATTCATACGTTGTTAGAGTATAAAGCTCATAACTACTGCAACCACTACACCGAGAATTGCTCCCATAAGGACTTGGAGAGGTGTATGTCCTACAAATTCCTTGAGCTTTATCTCAGCTGTTGCTTTACTCTCTGTTATCTGTCTGAGTTCATTTATTATCTGCGCCTGCTTGGCAGTTTCATAACGAACACCAACAGCGTCACGGCAGATTACTATAAACATAATTGCGCTTACGGCAAATTCAAAGCTCGCAAATCCATTAGCTATTCCTGCAAATGCTGCAAGAGAAGAAACTGTTGCGGTATGTGCGCTGGGCATTCCGCCATCACCGAAGAATCTTTTGAAATCCCACTTTTTGTATACAACTGCGTGCGTTATCACCTTAAGCGTCTGGCTACACAACCACGCTACTACCGCAGTAAGTGTGTAAGGGTTACGCAAAAAATCAAAAAACCAATTCATAGCTTTCTCCCCAATCAATTTAAAAATGAAATTTTATACAACTTTGTAAATATTATAAAGTATCCGGTGTATTTTGTCAAGGATTACATAAATAATTATTCATTATTTTTTTATTTCAATTTATTTTATTAAAAAACTTTTCAAAAGGTATTGACTTTTCATCTTAAAAGTAATATAATGATTAAGTCGCGTAAGCGGGCCATTAGCTCAGTTGGTTAGAGCTACCGGCTCATAACCGGTCGGTCTTAGGTTCGAGTCCTAAATGGCCCACCAGATAACGGCTTCTTCGGAAGCCGTTATTTTTTTGCGCAGACGGACTATAACCTCAATTATTAAGCATTTACAAGAGTGCTTTTTTCTTTTTGGTATGCATAAAATATGAAAAAAGATTGGAGTATTCGATGGCTAAAATCAGTATTTCTGTGTCCACGTTATTATATTTTGCGGCGCTCGCTTTTTTTGACGGTGCCCACATTCTGCCACTTTTATCTGCAGTAGCACTTCACGAAACGGGACATATTTTATGTGCAAAAATTTTAAATGTTAAAATAAAAAGGATGGTACTATCCCCTCTCGGTGCACGACTTGAAATAAAGGATAATATTTCATATAGAAACGAGATTTTGATCTCTATAGCGGGACCTCTTTTGGGTATATTGGGATTTGGCTTGTCACTGCTTTTTTTGAATAGATTTCCTTATATAGATAGGTTTGCCTTTATATCACTCGCGCTGAGTATTTTTAATCTTTTACCGCTGTCAACTCTCGATGGAGGGCGCGCGGTATTTTGCCTATGTGCGCTCATTTTTAATCTTGATTTTGCCGAAAGCGTGATGAGGTTTATAACGTTTTTTACCCTGTTTGCGATATGGTTATTTTCGGTTTATATTATGATAAAATTTGCAGGCGGACTTTCCGCGTTCGTTTTTTGCATGATTTTCTTTTCAAAATGCTTTGTTTTTGATATCAAAAAAAGAGATTTTTAGAGATTTTAAGAGAATAAACGAGATTTTATGAGATTTTTTTGATTTTCTTTCGGTTGGTTACGGATAAATCAAAATTTTCTTGATTTTTCGCGATTTTTTTCGACTTTTTTTCTTAAACCTATTGCAATTTTTCTATATATCTGCTACAATATGTGCTATAATGGACAAGAAGGGGTATTTTTATCCCCTTCACCATTCCCAAAATATTTTTTACATAAGGAGTATTATGCGGAATGAAAGAAAATTCAAATCCAATCCAAAGCAAAGTAACTTATACAGACACTAAGGTGGTTGATCTCAAGCATATTTGCAAGCAGTATGACGGCGAGCCAGTGCTTAAGGATATCAATCTTTACATAAGAGACAAGGAGTTCGTTACACTTCTCGGTCCTTCAGGATGCGGAAAAACAACGACACTCAGAATCATCGGCGGCTTTGAAACTCCCGATGAAGGTCAGGTACTCTTTGAGGGCAAGGAGATAAACGATCTTCCCCCAAACAAAAGACATATTAATACGGTTTTCCAGAAATATGCTCTCTTCCCCCATCTCAACGTTTATGAAAACATCGCATTCCCCCTTAGAATAAAGAAAAAGGGTGAGGATGAGATAAGGGAAAGAGTTACCGAAATGCTTAAGATGGTTGCTCTTTCGGGCTTTGAGAACAAGAGTGTAAGCACTCTTTCGGGCGGTCAGCAGCAACGTGTAGCAATAGCGCGCGCGCTCATCTCACACCCCCGTGTTCTCCTTTTGGACGAGCCCCTCGGCGCTCTTGACTTAAAGCTCCGCAAGGATATGCAGGTTGAGCTTAAAAACATTCAGCAGCGCATTGGCATTACGTTTATCTACGTTACACACGACCAAGAAGAAGCTCTTTCTATGAGTGACACCATCGTGGTAATGGCTGACGGAGAAATTCAGCAGATAGGAACTCCCACCGACATCTACAACGAGCCCAAGAACGCTTTTGTTGCAGACTTTATCGGAGAATCCAATATCATTGACGGTGTTATGCTCTCCGACTACAGCGTTCGCTTTGCAGGACACACCTTTAACTGTCTTGACAAGGGTTTTGACAAAAACGAGCAGGTTGACGTTGTTGTTCGCCCTGAAGACGTTGACGTTGTTGAACCTGAAAAGGGTATGCTCACGGGTCAGGTATCCGCAGTTACCTTTAAGGGTGTTCACTACGAGATAATCGTTGATATTAAAGGATTTAAGTGGATGATACAGTCCACCGACTACGTTGCTCCCGAACAGTTCATAGGTCTTTACATCGAGCCCGATGCTATCCATATTATGAAGAAATCCAAATATTCGGGTATGTTCGGTGACTATTCGTCCTTCTCTGACGAGCTTGATCAGCTTTCCGACGTTGAAAGCGCTGAAGAATTTTAATTAACTGAGATTATTTCTCCTACTGCAATTCCTAAGTAAAGGATGCCCAACCTTTGGGCAATGGTCATAAATAATGAAAAAGAAAAAGTCATTTATGAGCTCTATTGCGGCAGCGCCACATATTTTTTGGGCGGTACTCTTTATCGTCCTTCCCCTCTTTATCGTAATTGCTTATGCATTCACCGATCCCGAGGGGGCATTCACGCTCGAAAACGTTACGTCCCTTAAGGATTACGTTTCGATATTCGGGCTTTCGATAGAGCTTTCGGTCATCGCGACCTTTATATGTCTTATAATCGGTTATCCCCTTGCATACATAATTGCAAGAAGTAATCCAAGACACCAAAAAATCTACATAATGTTACTCATGCTCCCTATGTGGACAAATCTTCTTATAAGAACGTATTCTATAATGGCAATTCTTGATGACGGCGGTTTTATAAACACCGTCCTCGGAACGGATTTCCATATAGTTGGCACAAAGGGTGCGGTCATATTCGGTATGGTATATGACTTTCTTCCCTACATGGTCCTCCCCATCTACACCTGTGTTTCTAAAATAGACAAGCACATGTGGGAGGTTGCAAGCGATCTTGGCTGCAATATGTTCACTACACTTTCAAAGGTTATTCTCCCCCTCTCTCTTTCGGGTATAGTTTCGGGAGTTACGATGGTATTCGTGCCCTCGATTTCCACCTTCTATATCTCTCAAAAGCTTGGCGGCGGTACATTTGAGCTTATCGGTGACACCATCGAGCGTCAGTTCGTTACGGGCGCATACAACGTTGGTGCTGCGATCTCGCTTGTTATGATGATACTCATTCTTATTTCTCTCGGACTTATGAATTACTTCTCCGAAGAAGGCGAAGGAGGTATCATACCATGAAAAAATATGCAAAAAGAATCTATCTTTGCGTTATCTTCGCAATTCTTTATATCCCGATACTCACACTTATTCTTTTTTCGTTCAACGACAGCGAAAGCACCGCGAATTTCACGGGCTTTTCACTCGATTGGTACACCAAGCTGTTCTCTGACGAAAATGCATTTATAGCACTAAGAAACACTATCATTCTTGCAGTATCATCCGCCCTGCTCTCCACTATTATAGGCACTGCGGCTGCTGAAGGTATCTATAGAATGAGAAGCAAATGGTTTAAGACCGTTGTAACAAGTGTTACTAACGTTCCCATGATGAATCCCGATATAGTTACGGGTGTTTCATTCATGCTATTCTTTGCGGCGGTGGTTGGATTATTCCAAATTGCAGATTATGACAGCATTGGCTTTGCTGCCATGCTCATAGCTCACACCACCTTCTGTTTGCCCTACGTTATTTTAAACGTTTTGCCACGTATAAACGAGCTTGGTGAGTCACTTTCTGAAGCGGCTCTCGACCTTGGCTGCACTCCCGTTCAGGCGTTCTTCAAGGTTAAGCTCCCCAACATTATGCCCGGTGTTATTTCAGGTGCGGTAATGGCATTTACCCTTTCTCTTGACGATTTCGTTATCTCGTATTTCGTCAGCCCATCCAATTTCCAAACGCTCCCCCTTCTTATATATTCAATGACAAAAAAGACCGTTAAGCCCGATATGTACGCACTCTCAACGCTCATTATCGTAACGGTATTTACTCTCCTCATTCTCTCTAACATCAAGAGCTTTAAGAAGGCGGACAAGCTTAAGAAAAAAGGGGGTAAAAGATAATGAAAATAAAGCTTTTATCTCTCATTTTATTGGCTTTTTCACTCATTCTCTGCTCCTGTAATGGTGAGGAAGAGATTCAAAACAAAAAATATGAGACCATCAATCTCAACGTTTACAACTGGGGTGAATACATCTGTGACGAGGACGATGAGGAATACGGACTCTTTGACGTAAATGCAGGCTTTGAGGAGTATTTCAATGAAAATCTTGCCGACAAATACGGATTTTACGTTAAGGTCAATTACTCAACCTATGCCACAAACGAGGATATGTTTGCCAAGCTCGACAACAGTGCGGTTGCTTACGACATAGTTATTCCCTCGGACTACATGATACAAAAAATGATCGCTCACGATATGCTTCTTCCGATCGACTTTTCAAAGCTTTCGAATTACGGCAATATCAATGACGATTTTAAAAACATGTATTACGATCCCGAAAACAAGTTCAGCGTTCCCTATTCATACGGAATGGTAGGAATTATCTACAATGCAGAATTTGTTGACGAAGCGGACGTTGCCGATGAAAGCTGGAATTTGCTTTGGAACAGCAAGTATGCGGGCAAGATATTACAGTTCAACAATCCTCGCGATGCCTTTGCCACTGCGATGTACAAAAACGGCATAAATATCAACTCCCACAACTATAAGGAATGGGAAGCCGCTCTTGAAGAACTGAAGGCGCAAAAGCCAATCCTTCAGGGTTATGTCAACGATGAGATCTTTAACAAGATGAAGAGCGCATCAGCTTACATTGCTCCATATTTTGCAGGTGACTTTTTAACAATGGCAGCCGACAACGAGGACCTCAGATTCTATTATCCGAGCGAGGGAACAAACTATTTTGTTGATGCGATGTGCATTCCCGCAAAGTCAAAGCA
Organism: Eubacteriales bacterium; assembly: GCA_045125655.1. Classification (GTDB taxonomy): domain Bacteria; phylum Bacillota; class Clostridia; order Oscillospirales; family CAG-272; genus RGIG4608. Next base: position 6,989 of record JBGVNP010000149.1, read on the forward strand.
TCCCGACATTGCACACGAATACATCAACTATATGATAGGCGTTGATGCGGCTACTGCTAATGCTCTGTATATTGGCTATGCCTCACCTAACAATGCTGTGGTGATTGAGAACGAGCATTACAAGGAAATGCTTTCTGCAAACTACGACACGGATTCAATTTCCGCTTGGGACGTTCTTTACGGCAAGACTAAGGACGAGGCAAACAAGAACTATCCCCACAACCCTGCATACGAGGATTATTTCAAGGACGAGGTAAATGGCATTGATATTCAAATGCACGTTACCGCTCTTTGGGAATCCTTAAAGACCGAAAACTCCACCGAGCTTTGGATCCACATTACCAGCGCGGTGATAGTTATCGGTGTGCTTGGATTCGCTATCTATTCGACTTATATCAGAAAGAAACGTTCCAAGTTCTATCGCGACAGAGATAGAGAGCTCAAAAGACAAAAAATGTTGAATAAATAAATTTAGCCCACACGGTTTTTCCGTGTGGGCTTTTTATAAATTGGGATTTAGCGCGCAGTTAGTTTACTACGAACCGCTCAAGCCGCTTGGGCTCCTACTTTTTTGATGAAAAAGTAGGCAAAAACCTTTTTAAAGCGGCTTCGCCCAGTCGCCGTGTGGTTTGTGCGCTTGGGCTTGAGCTGATTTCGCGTAAATTTTCGATAATTCACAAGCGAATTATCGGTTTTAAAACTTCAATACCGCCCTTACGTACAAGTACGACGGTCGGCATTGTACTTTCAAAACTACGAAAATCACTCCTACGGAGTAATTTTCTAAAATTTACTTACTATGTGCCACGGTTTAAAGTCTGTGCTAACAAAGAAATAGTTAGTTGAGGTAGCAAATTGCAGTTTTTCGAGCCGCCTGTTAAAATGGCGAGAAAAACGTTATGTGTTGTGGGATACAAAGTATCACACAACACGATTTGCGCGGAGTCTTGCCAAATCAGCACAAACTATATGTCTATTGTGCGAAGCTGATTAAAAAGCTTTTTGGTTCTTTTTCTCGAAAAAGAACATTTATCCTAACATAAACTAACTTTTTTAAACAGCTCGACAAATCAAAATTTGAAAGTCAATAAAATATATTTCAAAATTTTGTCAATACTATTCATAAAAAGCGAAAGGGCTTATTTATGAATGAATAAACTATCGACGGATTACAGAAAGAATATACAGTCGCTTGATGCGATTTTAGG
>JBGVNP010000150.1:0-1810 GCA_045125655.1 Eubacteriales bacterium
AAATTATGGAACTGCGGTTGTAACGCTTGCCGACGAAGATAAAGAAGAGGCGCTTCCACTCGTTAAACGCTTTTATGATATGGGCTTTAATATTGAAGCTACAATCGGCACGGCTAACTTTTTGAAAGAACACGGAATCAGGACAAGAGTTCGTAGAAAACTCAGTGAAGGGAGCGAAGAAATTCTCGATTCCATTCGTGCGGGATACGTCAGTTACGTAATAAATACACGCGCGATTTTGTCGGGTGTTCATTATGAAGACGGTGCTGCGATTAGACGTTGTGCAATAGAGAACAACGTCACTGTTCTTTCGTCGCTTGACACGGTTAAGGTTTTGCTCGACGTTTTAGAAGAAGTAACGATAGGAATATCTAAGATAGACGATTAAAGGAGGGAAATTATGCATTTTACAAAGATGCACGGACTTGGAAACGATTATTTATACGTATACGGAGAAGTCCCCGAAAATATAGAAGAATTGTCCGTCCGCCTTTCGGAAAGACATTTCGGCGCAGGTTCGGACGGGATGATATATATTTCGCCGTCAAGAATGGCCGACTTCAAAATGCGAATATTCAATGCAGATGGAAGCGAAGCAAAAATGTGTGGTAACGGAATCCGTTGTGTTGGAAAATACGTTTACGATAAAGGATACACGGATAAAACGTATTTAGAAATAGAAACGCTTTCTGGTATTAAAACGCTTCAACTTCACGTAATATGCGGGAAAGTCAAGCAGATATCCGTTGATATGGGCAAAACCGAATGCTTTGAAGATATGAGCGTTATTGTAGACGGAAAACAAATTGCGTTGACTCCCGTATCAGTTGGAAATCCACACGCTGTTATATTTGTTGACAATGCGGGAAAAGAGCCTATAACCGTTATAGGACCGATCATTGAGCACGATAAAAATTTCCCCGAAGGCGTAAACGTTGAATTTGTACAGGTGCTTAACGAAAACACTTTGCGTATGCGTGTTTGGGAACGCGGTAGCGGCGTAACGATGGCTTGCGGAACCGGTGCATGTGCCTCGGTTTCAGCCGCTGTTAAAAAAGGATACGTGAAAATGAATGAATTTGTGACCGTAAAACTTGATGGCGGAGACTTAAAAATTAAAGTAAATGAAGACGGTTCGGTTGTAATGAACGGTCCTGCTGAATTTGTTTATGAAGGAGATACGATAGAATGATTCCAAATAAAAATTACAACAACTTAAAGGACAGTTATTTGTTTTTCGGTATTGCACAAAAGACAAAGAAGTATTTAGCGGAGCATCCTGATAAAAAATTATTGAGACTCGGTATAGGAGACGTTTCTTTACCTCTTGCGCCCGCAGTAGTAAAAGCCTTGCATGAAGCGGTTGACGATCAGGCAACGAAGGAAAATTTTCACGGATATATGCCCGAATGCGGAGCACCGTTTTTGCGAGAAACGATTGCCAAATATTATAATGGGCGTGGCGTAGAGCTTGTTTCCGATGAGGTTTTCGTTTCAAGCGGCGCAAGCGATGAACTCGGAGATATTCTCGATTTGTTTGGTCGGGATAAGACTGTTATGATTTTAGAACCTGCATATCCCGCATACGTTGATGCAAATATAATTTGGGGAAACCGCATTATCCGTCTTGCGGCAGGTCAAGAAAACAGCTTTTTGCCTTTGCCATCCGAAATTCCGCAAGAAGAGGATATGTATCCTGATTTGATTTACATATGTTCACCCAATAACCCAACTGGCGCAACGTTTGATTATGTCGGATTGAAAGAATGGGTGGATTACGCTAATTCGATTGGTGCAATCATACTTTTTG
>JBGVNP010000151.1:0-1596 GCA_045125655.1 Eubacteriales bacterium
AACGCCGCAAAAAATCACCAGCTGGATACGGGCGGGCTGGAGTATGAAGAGGATCTTTTTGCTTATGATGATAAGGCCCTTTTGCGAATTTCGGGCACAATTCTGGACTGGCAGGATCAGATCTCCCGCGGTACCGTTAAGCCTGAGGACATTGTGCAGCCGTGGATCTCTAAAGCAAATACAGTACACGCGTTAAGCTATGACCAGCTGATTGAACTTGCAAGGCTTTTAAGGCAGGAAGTACAGAGAATTGTCTTTTATGGCACCTATTTGGAAAAACTTGCTCAGGCGGCTACTACACTTGAGGAACTTGACGCTATTGTGTGGGATTACGGCGCGGCGAGTGCATCCGGCATTCTTGACAGACTGATCGCCGGGGGTAACCAGGATGCTTGAGACGGTGGAGAGTTTACTCCCTAAAGTTTATAACGCGATCGCTTTTGCCGGTGGTGCGGCCGGCGGTGCGGTTGCCTTTGCGGTTGGGGGCATTGATGTGGCCGTGCAGTGGCTTTTTGCTTTTGTGGTGGTTGATTATCTGCTCGGTATGGCCGCGGCGTGTAAAACACACGTATGGTCCAGTTCGACAGGTTTTAAGGGTATTATCAAAAAGGCGGTTATCTTTTCAGTCGTATGCGTTGGCAACGGTTTAGATCAGGTGCTTGGAACCGGTGGAACTTTACGCAACGCAGCGATCGCGGCATACTGCGTAAACGAGGCCGGGTCAATTCTTGAGAACCTGGGGCGGCTCGGCTATACCGGACTGATTCCGGCTAAAATAAAAAGCGCGATTAAGGCAATTAATGAGAACAGCGAGGAGGGTAAAAAGTGAAAATCTGCATAGATCCAGGGCACGGCGGGTATGATCCAGGCGCGGTCAATCATAATGTTGGCATAACTGAGAAGGCTCTCTCACTGAAAATCGCGGCACTGTTAGGCGGTGAGCTGGCGTCCCGCGGCTATGATGTATTTTTCACCCGTGAGCTTGACACTTTTATCCCGCTGGGGTTTAGGACTAAGATTGCGAATAACGAAAAGGCCGATCTGTTCATTTCAATTCACCTTAATGCAGCAGCAGATCCGGCGGCGCAGGGGATTGAAACATGGTACTATGAGGGCTCCCGGGAGTCCGAACGCCTGGCGGCCATTGTGCAAAGGGAATTAAAAGACCAGTTCCTGGCCAAAAACCGAGGCATAAAATCCACCCGCGGCTTTTATGTGCTCAAACATACCGCGATGCCCGCGATCCTGGTTGAAACCGGTTTTATCACAAACGATCACGATATCGCATATCTGGTCAATAAGGTGCATCAAAAGGAAATTGCGACAGCGATCTCAAATGCGGTTGATGAGTTTGTCGGCACGGCGTAGCTGTGCTACTATATAAGGGTTGTTGTTACATCTTTAAATTGATAGGCCGCTTAAAACGGCCTATTTTTCACTTTAAAAACCTGGCATAAATCACACTTTTTTAAAATTCTTGTAAAAAATATCTTGCAATTTAGCATTTTATAACTATAATTAAACTTGAAACGACGTAAAAAACGGAGAAACGGAAAACATGAAAAAAAGTGAATTTATTTCTTTACGCGCTGAGCG
>JBGVNP010000152.1:0-7796 GCA_045125655.1 Eubacteriales bacterium
GGCGGTGGCGGTGGCGGTGGCGGTGGCGGTGGCGGTGGCGGTGGCGGTGGCGGTGGCGGTGGCGGTGGCGGTGGCGGTGGCGGTGGCGGTGGCGCAAATCGGTTTGCACAGCTTCAAGTGCTAATATATGTTTGAGAACACAAATAGATGAGCAGTCTTAACAAAATAGGCGATGATTTGGCTTTGGTAGATACAAAGGTGTATGCGCGCAAAAGGAAAATGCATCAATGTATCCGTTTTCAGCGTCGAACAGTGAACAAGTCAACGTTTTTTGTTTCACGTGAAACAATTTTATTCTTTTCCAGTCACCGCCTTATCTCTTTCATATTAATATTAAACAAGCAGACAAAAAAAGAAGCTCAAATTGAGCTTCTTTTGCTTTTGCTTTTACTTTTGCTTTTGCTTTTGTTTTATATTTAGGATAACAGTGGTATTTCAATTCATCACAACGGATTTTTCTTTATCTGTGCAAATTTGCGAGGAAACGTCTTGGGGGTTGATGATTTTTTATTGACAGTTATTATGGTTCTGCTTTCTTCAATCATCTCGCCGTTCACTGTACCCTTGAGTGTAGTTTCAAAAAGCTTGGCAGTTTGCAAGGAATCAGCTCCCGACAACTGACGTATAGCACTTCTCGATGCTTCAAATTCCTCGTGCGCGCCCTTTGCCTTCATGGCAACAAGAGAGCCGCCCACCTTGATAAAGGGAATTGTCAATTCGCAAAGAATAGGAAGGGAAGCTACTGCGCGTGCCGTGGCATAGTCATATTTTTCGCGATGTTCGGGGAGCTTAGCAAAATCCTCAGCGCGCGCGGCAACCGCAGTCACATTGGTAAGTCCGAGAATTTTTGCAGTTTTATCAACGTAGCGGATTCTTTTTTCAGTGCTATCAAGCGCGGTGATCTTCAAATCAGGACGCATGATAGCAAGGGGTAGAGAAGGAAATCCCGCTCCGCATCCGACATCAATCACTGTCGAATTGAGGGCAAAATGCTCCGAAATCAACAGAGAATCGACCAAATGGCGCAAAATTATACCGTCCTCGTCAGTTATCGCCGTTAAATTCATCACTTTATTTATTTCAACCAGTCTTTCAGATAATAAGAACATTTGTTCTTTTTGTTCATTACTCAACTGTTGGTTGATATTTTCCGCGATCGCGCGGTCTAATTTTTCAGTAAAATTATTTAATTCCATCATGGCTCCACAAATGAAATTGTATATATACCACACTCACTCAAATCACGTATAACACTCACACGGGCATACAATTCTTTACCATCAATTTCTACAATAAGCGTCATACTCAAAGCTAATGATCCAAAATTTCCATTATACATAAAGTTCCAAACCTCAATTTTTTTTGCAATTCCTACAACCTTTATACCCTTTGAATAGTCAAGGCCGTAATCAGCAGCACATTTCTTTACCAAATCACATCTATCTTCTTTTGTGCGGAGATCTCTATTAGTTGAATGAATCATACCTTGAATCTTGCTTTCTACCGCAGTAGGATCAACACCGTTTGGAATTATGAGATTTTCCAGAACAAATACCGCCTCTTCATAAATGTCATTATTGCTCTTACAAGAAACCAATGATACAACTGTTGCAACTATCAACATCAAAATCACAAGTTTTTTAATTGCCAAAATATTTTTCATTATTTTAAACTCCTTTTTTATTATAACTTATTTATTTTCAAATTTTACCCTCTCATCAACCGCAAACAAGAAAGCTGATGTAAGAAGCAATAAGGATCGGGAAGATCCCAATTTATCAATCAATATGTACTCTTTCAGTTCTCATTGTAGCAAATGCCTCTTCAACAAGCTCCGCGAAGGGAAGTTTGTTTTCTTCTGCTACAACTTTTTCAAGCTCCGGCTTGGTTTTGGGGTGCTTGGGAGTAAACACCGTGCAACAATCCTCATAGGGAAGGATTGACGTTTCAAACGCACCAATCTTTCTTGAGAGTTGGACAATTTCTTCCTTATCCATACCAATGCAAGGACGGAAAACAGGAATTTCGGCTACTGCATCCGTCACGCCGATGGCTTGCATCGTCTGACTCGCCACCTGTCCAACACTTTCGCCCGTGATGAGTGCGCCGCAATCGTATTTTTTAGCGACCATATTGGAAAGTGCCATCATATATCTGCGAAGAAGTAGGGTGAAATATTCTTCATTACAATGCTTAACAAGCTCTTCTTGAATGTGAGTGAGCGAAATTATATGCACGTAAATATCACCTGAATAGTCGGACACGATCTTTGCAAGGTCAAGCACCTTTTGAAGTGCGCGCTCGCTTGTATAAGGGAAGGATTCAAAATGCACCGCCTCAAGCTTAACACCGCGTTTTGCCATCATATATCCGGCAACCGGGGAGTCAATGCCACCCGAGAGAAGAAGAAGTCCCTTTCCATTAGTGCCGACGGGCATTCCACCTGCACCCTTATGGTGACCTGCGTAAATATAAGCCGCGCGCTCTCTGATTTCAACCTTGACAACGATCTCGGGCTCTCTCACGTCAACTTTAACGCGCGGATTTGTGGAGAGAAGAACTCCGCCGATCTCGCGCGAAAGATCCATAGAGTCAAGAGGGAAGCGCTTATCACTTCTTTTCGCCTCAACCTTAAAAGTCTTATATTTCTTTATTTCGGGAGCTATCCGCTCACGCGCGACCTCGGCTATTGAATCGAGATTTTTTTCGCAAACGTATGCGCGCGCGATGGCAACGATACCAAAAACCTTTTTTGCCTCGTCGAGCATCGCGTCCATATCGGAAAATTCATCAAGTGGCTCAATATATACCGTGCTCTGCGCGCGGCTGACCTCAAAATTTCCGCATTTTTTAGCTCTTTTTCTAAGCTCCTTGCAGAGCATATCCTCAAAATACGCGCGATTTGCGCCCTTAAGCACTATCTCGCCATACTTACAGAGTAAAACTTCATTCATTTTTATATTTCCTTTCGGGGATTGTTTTTTAAAGGATCGGCATTATTTTTCCGCATCCGTCATTCATAAAATTTGCTCATATCAACAAGTCTGTCGTCGGGCAAAAGCTCCTTCTTATGCTTGAGAAGAATGGCATTGTAGTCGTTCTTATTAATTATTACGTGCTCGACAAGTCGAATACCTATCAACTCAAGCTCGCGTTGCAAAAGCATGGTAAATTCAACGTCAGCAAGGGATTCTTCCACTCCTGCGCCCGTGTGGTTATGTGCGATAGCGACCGCGCTAACTCTTTTGAGAAGAGCAAGCTCCATAACGTTTCTCACAAGCACCTTGACCTCGTCTATTGCGCCAACCGCGATAAGACGCGCATCAACAAGGCGAAGGGAATTGTCAAGAAAATAAAGATAGACCTTCTCACCTGTAGCTCCTACAAAGGAACTGCGCGCATAATTTACGAGCTTATCAAGGGTATTAAGTCTTGGATTTTCCGCCTTAAACTCAAGCGCATATCTCTTTGCAAGTGAGAGTGTAAGATGTATCAGAACAGCACTGTTGTTGCCTATTCCATCGACCTTTGTCAGCTCGTCGGGAGATGCCTCAACTATTCTTTCGATAGATCCAAAGCGCTCCATAAGACGATGTGCTATCTCATTCGTGTTTCTGCGCGGAATTGCATAAAAAAGCAAAAGTTCAAGCAGCTCGTGATCGCAAAATCCCTCTCCGAGCGCTTCAATATATCTTTTCTTTAATCTTTTTCTGTGTCCGCGGTGACTTTCTTTATCCGTCATAGAATACAAATTATACTACCCCCTGCGCCTTCATCGCTTCGGCAACTTTGATAAAGCCCGCAATATTTGCGCCTGCCACAAGATTTCCCTCCGCGCCGTATTCCTTTGCGGCACTTGAAGCGTTTTTATAGATATTTATCATTATTTGATGCAATTTTGCATCTACCTCTTCAAAGGTCCAAGAGTATCTCATGGAGTTCTGAGTCATTTCGAGAGCACTTGTTGCCACGCCACCTGCGTTTGCCGCCTTGGCGGGAGCAAAAAGCACTCCGTTTTGCTGCAAATATGCAACCGCGTCGGGAGTTGTAGGCATATTTGCACCCTCCGCAAGTGCGAAGCAGCCGTTTTCAACGAGCTTTTTAGCGCCCTCAAGGTCAAGCTCGTTCTGCGTAGCGCAGGGAAGTGCTATATCGCAAGGAACACTCCATATATTCTTGCATCCAACGCGATAAAACGCGGTATCACTTTCTGCCGCGTATTCGCTTATTCTCTCGCGTCTGACCTCTTTTATCTCTTTAATAAGATCAAGATTGATTCCGTCCTCGTCGGTGACGTATCCGTTCGAGTCACTCATTGCAACAACGGTCGCGCCAAGCTCGATTGCCTTTTGCGCGGCATAGATTGCCACGTTGCCCGAACCCGAAATAACCACGCGCGCACCTTTAAAGGATTTTCCTGCCGCGCGGAGCATCTCATCGGTAAAATAGCAAAGACCAAAGCCCGTTGCTTCCTTTCTCGCAAGCGAGCCGCCGTATGTAAGTCCCTTACCCGTGAGAACACCCGTATATTCGCCGCGCAATCTCTTGTACTGACCGAACATATAGCCGATCTCTCGCGCGCCAACACCTATATCGCCCGCAGGAACGTCCGTATCCGCGCCGATATATTTTGAAAGCTCCGTCATATAGCTCTGGCAGAAGCGCATTATTTCATTGTCGCTCTTGCCCTTAGGATCAAAGTCAGCTCCACCCTTACCGCCGCCGATCGGAAGTCCTGTAAGGGAGTTTTTAAAGGTCTGTTCAAAACCTAGGAATTTTATAATGCTCTCGTTTACAGAGGGATGAAAACGGATTCCACCCTTGTAAGGACCTATTGCACTGTTGAACTGCACCCTGAAACCGCGATTTACCTGAACGTGACCCGCATCGTCGATCCACGGAACGCGGAATTTTATAATTCTCTCCGGCTCAACGAGCATATCAAGAACGCCAAGCTCTATATATTCGGGATGCTTTTCGATCACGGGCTCGAGGGACTCAAGCACCTCACTCACCGCCTGATGAAATTCACTCTCGTTTTCATTTCTTGATTTGGTTTTTTCAATGAGCTGCAAAATGTATTCATTTTTGATTGCCATAGCAGTTTTCTCCTGACTCTTATATTTAAATCATACTAAAATATATTAAGATATAGATAATTTATTATATCAAAGTCGTTATTTTTTGTCAATAGCGCAGAGAAAGTTAGTAAAAAGTTAGTTAGAACAAGAAAGATTTTGTTCAAAGCTATTGCGTTTTGGCTCATAATATGATAGAATATCATCAACAGAGTAGGATCACGCGCGTTCAGTGCCGTAGGGACGGGGAGTTGCCCAACGGACGAAGGAATTGCAAAAGCAATTGTCGCGGTGCGCGATCCGCATCCCGCTGCGCACAAAAAGAGGAGTCTCTTTTTCAGCATTTTGCGGGGAAGGAGGCGTTTTTTTATGCATATAAGCTTTGATATTTTGAAATATCCGTACGTCAACAAGAAAAAATATTGGCAGGAGGCGGCGCGCCAGTTTTCAGACGTGAAAATGATAACTATTGCGGCACTCATAGTCGCGCTTCGCGTGGCGGTCAAGCTTTTTAAAATACCCATCGCGCAAGGCCTCAGTATATCCCTTGACGGATATATAAATTCAATCGGCTCGGTAGTCTATGGGCCGCTTGTCGGTCTTGCCGTTGGCGCGATCAGTGATCTGATCGGATGCGCCGTAGCTCCAAATGGACCGTTTTTTCCGCCATTTACCCTGGTTGAAATGGCAAGCTCATTCATTTTTGGCTTGTTTTTCTGGAAAAGAAAGATCAATATGACGCGCGCGCTCACGGCGAAGTTTACCGTAAATCTTATTTGCAACATAATTATGACGTCCATTTTTATGAAATGGAGCAAATTCGTTTTTTCTGGTGCCGCGGCGGCAGAGGCATACAATCTTATAAACGCCGCGCGAATAGTTAAAAATCTTATAATGTTTCCGCTTGAGGCTACCATAATAGTTGTGGTAATGGCGGCGGCTCTTCCTCTGCTAACAAAGCTAAAGTTGGTCGATAAAAACTATTCATTCGTAGATAAGCCCTCAAACAAGCGCCTTATAATTGAGGTCGCGTTATTCACCGTATTTTCGGTTGCAATAATCCTTGCATACATCTTCTTTCTCAAGGATTTTGTTGATTCCCTCGGTTTGAAATTCCTTTAATAACACAACTGACGGCTTACAGCCGTCAGTTTTTTTATAGAAAACATTTTCGGAATATCATTTGTAGACCAAAGTTCAAATTTTGATTTGTCGAGCACTATGTTCGCACTGACCAAATGATTAAAAAAGTTTTTGCGGAGCTTTTTTCAAAAAGCGACCGAGGGTACGGGGCGAGTAGCCCTGTATTCGCCATTTCTTTTTTGCCAAGCTTTTTTCTTTGTGGCTATTTTGCCAAAGAAAAAAGCGTTACAAAAGGCAAACTATCTTTAAATACCAAAACTCTTTAGCCGCTTTTCTTTGGAAAAAGAGGTCCAAAGAAAAGCTAACAAAAGAAATGCCGAATGCGCTCACGCCGCGCGGGCGCCACTGCGCGTGGAGCGCCACTTTTGAAAAAGTGGACAAAACAATCGCGCAATGTGAGTGCAAACATAGTGCGCTATAAATCCCAATTTATTAGTTGATTATCAAAACATTAAAATCAGAAAAACCTCTTGACAAGGAGATAAGTTTGTGATATAATCCCTATGTTAAATAAATATGGCGCCATGGCCAAGCGGTAAGGCAAAGGTCTGCAACACCTCTATCCCCGGTCCGATTCCGGGTGGCGCCTCCAAAAAAAGACAGGACACCTCAAGGTGTCCTGCCTTTTTTTGCGTTACTCACCCTCATCGGATCGGACATTGAGCTGAGTTGACAACGCAAAACAACGGCAAACCATTCAGTCTGCCGTTATCTTTTTAATTGCTTATCAAAATTTAAAATTATATTTTTTCAAGGTGAACAAAAGTCCCGTTCCGAGCAAGCACGCGGAAACAAATTCTCCCAATCCGACCGTGAGCGCAACTATCGGTAGCGCCATGTCCTTGATGCCGAATCCATATACAATAACAAGCGGAATTATTATCATATTGGAAAGAAGCGTCGGCAAGGTCACAAGCCACTTGCTTTTTCGCAAAAAATATCCACCCATCACGCCGATAAAGGTCGCAAGTGTGCCGAAAACAAGGTCAAAAACATGAGCCGTTGTTATCAAATTGGCAACAAAGCATCCAATCGTTAGTCCGGGAATCGCGGCCGGCGTAAAATAAACGAGCGCGCAAAGTGCCTCCGAAATTCTGATTTGGATTGCCCCCGATGAAAGACCTACCATCGCGGAAATGAGTGTCAAAACGACGTAAAGCGCGGCAATCAACGCGCTCAGGGTGATAAAACGCACCCTTTTTTGATTTTTCTTTTTCATTTTTTGTACCAAAGGGGTAAGAGAAATCCCCCTTGCCTTTCCTTAGTTTTGTTTTAAGTGAGGATGGTTACGAACTCACTGAGGCATATTATATTACAAAAAAGATGAAAAGTCAATGATTTTTTCACAATTGAGCATAAAGTTAATTTTTGTTTTTCATAAGAGCGACGGCACTGCCTTCGCATATAAATTGGTATTTAGCGCGCACTATGTTTGCACTAACCCACTGATTGTTTTGCACCGCTTTTTCAAAAGCGGTCGCCCGCGCGGCGTGAGCGCAAAAAACGGCCCTTTCTTTTGTTAGCTTTTCTTTGGGCCTCTTTTTCCAAAGAAAAGCGGCTAAAAAGTCTTGGTAT
>JBGVNP010000153.1:0-4353 GCA_045125655.1 Eubacteriales bacterium
TCTCCAGTATCAGCTTTGCTATCTCGGCTCCTTTGGTATTTTTGCTATTTCTTCTGCCTGCCATTATTTTTCTACCTCGCCTTTATTATTTCTTTTAATATACCACTCTATTTCAAAAAAATAAAGTGCATAAGTCAGTTCCTCTTCTTTCTACTTAGAGTCCACTCGGTAACCAAAAATTCATTGAAACAACTGCATTTGAGAGCGAAATATGCTATAATAAGTGCACGAGAAAAAGTGCGAAACGCGGAAAAAGGCGTGCAGTTTTGGAGGAAGCGTGTATGTATCGGATGAATAGACAGATGCGAATCGAGGATTTTGTGTTTCCTTATGGTGAGTTGGACAAGAATAACGAGTGGGTTAAACTGGCAGAGCTGGTGCCTTGGGATGAAGCCGAGGAGGCATATGCAAAGCAGTTTGTCACCAACGGACATCCTGCACATCCTGCCAGAGTTGCACTGGGTGCCCTCATAATCAAACAGAGATTGAAGTGCAGCGACGAGTGGACGGTGCGGCATGTCAGCGAGAATCCGTATCTGCAATATTTTCTTGGTCTGAAGGAATACACCAGCAAATGTCCTTTCAGTGCATCCACTATGGTGGAATTCCGAAAGCGTTTCCCGCCCGAAGCTATTGCCACTCTGCTGGCAGCTTCCGCCCCAAAGGAAGAGCATGACGATCACAACGACAAGAACGGCGGCAACTCCGACGAGAACAAAGGCACGCTCATCATGGATGCCACCTGCTGTCCCGCTGACATCTCTTATCCACAGGACTTCCAGCTTCTGAATGAAGCACGGGAAAAACTGGAGCATATCGTTGATGTGTACTGCAAAGCCCACAAGCTGAAAAAGCCTCGGATGAAGAGAAGGGCAGCCCGTCGGGATTATCTGAATCTTTCAAAGTGTAAGAAACGTACTGCTAAAAAGCTGCGGGAAGGCGTCCGAAAGCAACTGCAATATATCCGGCGGGATATTGCATTTATTGTGGATATTATTCAAAACACCTCCCTGAAAGTATCAGAAAAAGTTGCAAATTTACTCAATACCATCACAACGCTTTACGAGCAGCAGTTATACATGTACGAAAACCGCGTCCATACTGTTCCTGACCGTATCGTCAGCATCAGTCAGCCGTGGGTCAGACCCATTGTTCGCGGGAAAGCCCATGTGAATACAGAATTTGGCGCTAAGCTGCACATCAGTATGGTGGATGGCTATGCCAAAATCGAGCGTCTTTCCTTTGATGCCTACAACGAAGCAACCGATTTCTTCAGTGCCGTAGAGGGTTACCGTCGGGAGCATGGCTGCTATCCACAGCGCATTCTGGTTGATAAAATCTACCGAAATCGGGATACTATTTCATGGTGTAAGGCGCACAACATTCAACTAACCGGTCCGGCTTTGGGACGACCGGCTAAGAACACAGAAAGGACGAAGAAAGCAAAGAAACAGGAGTATCAGGATATTTGTGACCGCAACATTGTCGAGGGCGAGTTTGGAGTTGGCAAGTGTCGCTATGGGCTTAATCGCATTATGGCGCACCTGCCGGAAACCTCCTTCTGTGTCATCGGCATTGCTTTGTTGTGCATGAACCTGGCAAAGAGACTGCGCTCTCTTTTGTTCCTATTTTTGCATATCGTTACTACCGGACGTTTTCACACCGTTTCCCAATTTAATGGACTTGCGGAGTGAACTCTATTTTAACTCTGTTTTTCACTTTGGTTTGCAGGGATCTGCCCTGCACCCGCAAGGGCCCTGCCCTTGACCCGCCAAGAGGGCTTGCCCCCTTGGATTCCCATTATGGCTCTGTCTACTTTAGTCTTCTATAAATTACCATTTACGCACCCATCGCTATGACTACCGTACACCATATCGGAATGGTTATCAGCGACAGCACCGTACTGAGTACCACGCACTTAGTCGCAAATTTCTCATCGCCGCCGTATTTTGCCGCGAGTATCGCCGTCGTTGTGCCCGCAGGCATTCCCGCCAGCACTACCGAAACACCCATAAGTATCGGCTCTACCTTAAACACCATGCATCCCGCAAAAACGACCAGCGGAATTATCACCAGCCGCAGTCCCGAATAAAGCAGTGTCGTCTTGCTTATCATGGTTTTCACATTGACTTCCGCCAGAATTGCGCCTATAATGAACATTGACATCGCTGTGGTGCAGCTTCCTATGGTCGATACTGTTTTTGTAACGAATGCGGGAAGCTGTATCTGCGTTACCATCAAAAATAGTCCTATATACACCGCCACGATGCATGGATGAGTGGCAACTCTTTTTACCAGCGCCTTTTTATCGGTAGTATGAGTAAAATACGACACGCCTGCCGACCACATGACTATTCGCAACGGTATCAAATATATCGAGGCATACAGCAGACCCATCGAGCCGAACACCGATTCGGCTATCGGATTGCCCATAAATCCTGCATTGGAGCACACGGTGGCATATTGCAGAACTTCTTTCTTGCCGGGCTGGACCTTGTTGTAGCAGAATCGGCTTATCGCGGTACACATCACCTGAATTAATATCGAAATCAGCAGCACCACGCCACAGCTTATGAATATCGAATAAGAAAATTCTATCATAAACGAATATATTATGTTGCAAGGCAGGATTATATTGATGATCAGGTCGGTAAGGCTCTTTTTGCCCGCCTCGGTGATAGTGCCGTTCTTGCGCGCGATAAGTCCCACAGCGAGCATGATGAGCAGCATTCCTTGCAGGCTAGCCAGATTTTTAAAGCTTTCCATATCCATATATTATTCAGACCTCCGAAATTTTGACATCGTTAGCTTAAATTTTATCACTAAGCACATGCAAATGCAAGGTAAAAAGAATGGCAGGTAAACACATAAATGCATTTATCTGCCAAACAAAAAAATATGCAAGTGGTGCCTTTACATACTTTTTCGATACAAATAATAGCATGTGAACAAACACAAGTCAACATTTCGACATGTAAATACACAAAATATTAACAATATCCCTTATAGTATCATAAGAAAACATTTTGATTTATGTATATAAAAGATTACAGGAGATTTACACATGAGAAAGATATATCTTTCAAAAAAAGCAGGTGCGCCACTGCTCGAATACCTTTCATCTGCGGGGCGCGCGCTTGAATTAATCGACACGCAGGGCATCACATATTCCGCCGTATCCTCTCACACTGACATTTTCTGCTGTCGAATGGGAGCAGGCGAGTCTGCTGAAATTTTCCTCGGCGACACCGCCGAACTCGGCTTCAATTATCCCGAAAATGTAAAATTCAACGCCGTCTATCTCGACAAATATTTCATCCACAATCTTAAACACACCTCCCCCGCTCTGCTTGATGAGGCGCAAAAGCGTGGATTGGAATTAATCAACGTGAAACAGGGATATACCAAATGCAACGTTGTTGTAGTGGACGGGCATTCGGTGATAACAGCCGATGATGGGATATTCCGCGCATTGAGCAAATACAGCGACATCGACGTGCTAAAAATCCGTCAGGGCTTTGTAAAACTGTCGGGGTTTGAATACGGTTTTCTCGGCGGCGCATCGGGTCGGGTCGGAAATGAAATCATCTTCAACGGCAATCTAGCCGCGCACCCCGATTTCGATGTAATATGCGAGTTCATCAAAAGCCGTGGCTTGGAGGTCAGATATTTTCCGGAATACGAGCTGGAGGACATCGGCAGTATAATCGCGGAATAATTTAAAAAGCATTGTCACTCGATTGAAGCGACAATGCTTTTTGATTTGTATTTACTTGTTTTTGCTCCTGCGATTCAAAATAAACCCTACAATCGTGAACACGGCGGCAGGTATGATGAATTCCACACATCTCACCAGCGCAAACGCGGAAAACGGTGCTGAATTCAGCGCACTATCGTACCTCAAGCCGTCCGTTACAATGAAAATCACAAACAGCGCGGCTGAGATAATTGCTAAGGCATAAAAAATCATGTGGATTTTATTTTTCATACCGATTTACCTCCGTTTTATTAAAAGTTTTTTCCTAAATTCAAACAATTTATTTTTAGGCTTGAGTATCCTCTATGTACTCCCAAGTGATTTTATACTTTACTCCAATCAGTTCTCCTAGATTGTTAACATAACTTGCTATTAACTCTTCTGCCCTTTTCTGAGCAGAATCGAATAATTCTGCATTGCTATTAACGCTTTCCACCATTTTCTCATCACCCTTCACAACCGTCGATTGCTGATCTTCTACAGTAATTTCGTTCTTATTAAAAAAACCGTCATTAGAAAACACAGGTTTATAGGAATCAATAATTATCTCTGTACTAAGTAGCTTTGCTGGCGGCATAGTAATAGTAACATTTTCA
>JBGVNP010000154.1:0-2863 GCA_045125655.1 Eubacteriales bacterium
TCAGCACAAACTATATGGCTATTGCGCGAAGCTGATTAAAAGGTTTTTGCGCGCCGGGGTTCCCCGAAACGAGCGAAGCCGAGTTTTGGGGGTTCGCGGACACTTTTCCCAAAAAGTGGCATCCTCTTTTCTTAAACTAACTTTTTACAATCTAATTATACAACAGTACAAATTCTGTTTCAATGCAAAATATATGCTAAAAAAGGAAATTAATGGTAAAAAACAGGCATTTTGACGCAGAAAAACAAATATGTTTATATGGGGAAGAAATGATATAATATCCTCGAAAAATCAAAGGAGAGATGAAAATGGATTTTACGCTAATTAAAAAGGTTGAAAAGGACGATGCTTGTTACAAGCTTTTGAAAACTAATTTTTACAGGGATTATTTTGTTGTAATTTCTCAAAACAAGCACGATTTCTATTGCGGAAGCTTTAAAGCTGATAGGAGACGCGCTGAGGATTTGTTTGAAAGCATTGTTGATAGCTCAACAGAGCCATACGTGCTTGCTGACATACTTCGAGATTTTGAGATGCAAAAAGTGTAAAAATCTCTTTACAAAGTCGCGCAAATATGGTATTATTAGATAAATCTTAAAAAGAAAGTGAGATAATCCTATGAAATGCCCGGCTTGCGGATATTTTGACAGTAAGGTTATAGATTCACGTCCCTCGGCTGACGGAAACAGTATCCGTCGTCGCCGCGAGTGTCTTGAATGTCAAAAGAGATTTACGACCTTTGAAACTATAGAGGAAACGCAGATTTTTGTTATCAAAAAGAGCGGAGAAAAAGAAATATTTGATAGAAATAAATTGCTTGCGGGAGTTGTAAAGGCGTGCTATAAGCGTCCCGTAGATCCCGAGGCGATCGTGAATGAGATAGAGCAGGAGCTGAACAACCAGATGCGAAGTGAGATCACCACAAGCGAGATCGGTGAGCTTGTTATGCTCAAGCTCAAGGATCACGATCAGGTTGCGTACGTTCGCTTTGCCTCCGTTTATCGCGAATTTAAGGACGTTGACACCTTCCTTAAAGAAATAAAAGAGCTTATGAAAAAGAAAAAATAATATAGAAGCCTTGCGTTTTGAATAAATAAAAGCTCCCTCATTTTTGAGGGAGCTTTACTGTTTTATATTGACAAATTGAGCGATATCGGTTATAATTAATTATAAATTTTTTAAAAATTATATTTTTTATTACACTTTTTAAAAATTTTCTTGACTTATATTGTATAAATACCGTTTTGGAGGTGGATTTGTGAAAAGATTTGTTAATATTACGTCGCTTTTGTTGGCGCTTGTTTTGATGATGTCCGCAGTGTCGTGTACCGCTCCCAATGGTGCACTTATGGGCGGAGGTTACGGAGGATTTGCTACCGGAGACGGTATGGCAAGTGGCGGAGAAGCTTCATCCGATTCTCCCTCTGAAAAGGGTGAAGATGGCTCTGAGGGTGGCGAAACCACTGAAAATCCCAATAATCAAAACGTTAGACTTCCTGCGGGAATGATAACTGCGGGCGCGTGGGTGGATAATGACAATTATCAGCTCTGGATCGAGCTTTTTGAACAGACATCCGAGGATAACGGCAAGGACGTTATCGGTAAATTCAATCATTTCCTTAATGAAAAGAATTCATGGGGCTTTAACTCTTTGAACAGAGTTAAGGTTAGTGTGAAATGTGAAGATAAGGCAGTTGCAGGAGCAAAGGTTATTGCCAAGGATAAAGAGGGAAACGTGCTCTTTGCCGCGATTTCTGATGCGCAGGGCAATGCATATCTCTTTGTCAGTGAAGAGGAAGGCGTAGTTGAGGTTACAAGCGGAGAGGGAGCTGCTACGGCAGAATTTACTCTCGATAGTCGCGAGCTTGAGGTGGTGCTTGAGCAAAAGGATGAAAAGCTCAACGTTATAGAGATCATGTTTGTTGTTGACGTTACCGGCTCTATGGGTGATGAGATATCCTTCCTTCAGGCAGAGATTGACGATATTATTAAAAGAATAGCTTCAAACGATACCAACACTGAAATAAAGCTTGCATTCCTTTTCTACCGAGATAACGGAGATTCCGAAAAGTTTGCTGAATACGGCTTTTGTGATGCCACTGATTTTTCAGATATGCAAGCAATGTTAGCAATTCTTAATAAGCAGAATGCAAAGGGCGGCGGAGATACTCCCGAGGCGGTTGACGAGGCTCTTGAAAGAGCAGTCAGTGCTCAGTGGAGCACGGGAAATACGACAAAGCTTATTTTCCACGTTCTTGATGCTCCTGCACATAGCGGTGCTAAGTATAGAGAGAGATTTAATAATGCTGTCAATGCAGCCGCTGAAATGGGTATCAGAATTTGTCCCGTTATCTGCAGTGGTGCAGATCAGCTCACGGAATACACAATGCGTGAGGCGGCATTACATACGGGCGGAACGTTTATATTCGTAACGGACGATTCCGGAATAGGTAATCCCCACCACGATCCCGAGCTTCCCAACGTAACAGTTGAGCTTCTCAATTCGATGATAGTTCGTCTTGTCAACGGATACCATACGGGCACCTTTGAGGATCCGATTTATTGGAAGCAGGATCCAAATCTCGCTAAATAGTATAAATAAAATCAAAACCACCGATTCACTTTATGAATCGGTGGTTTTAATTTGTAATTTCAAATTTTGATTTGTCGAGCAGAAGTTAGTTGTAAAAAGATGTGGGGCTTTTTTGAAAAACCGCCACACGCCCCGAAAAACTTTACCGCTTGGTTTCTGCAGACTTTACGTAAATTTTCGATAATTCAAGAATGAATTATCGGTTTAGAAACTCCAATACCGCCCTTACGTACAAGCACGACGGTCGGCATTGTACTTTCAAAACTACGA
>JBGVNP010000155.1:0-15662 GCA_045125655.1 Eubacteriales bacterium
AGTGGCGCCCGCGCGGCGTGAGCGCAAAAAACGGCCCTTTCTTTTGTTAGCTTTTCTTTGGGCCTCTTTTTCCAAAGAAAAGCGGCTAAAAAGTCTTGGTATCAAAAGATAGTTTGCCTTTTGTAACGCTTTTTTCTTTGGCATAAGAGCCACAAAGAAAAAAGCTTGGCAAAAAAGAAATGGCGTATCGCCTACGCGGCGGGCGGTTACTTTTTTGATAAAAAGTAACCAAAAAACTTTTTTAATCGTTTGGTCGGTGCTAACAACGTGCGCGACAAATCAAAATTTGAAGCTTGCGCTATTGATATTTTTTGATTTTTATGCTATAATCTTTTCAATACGTAAAAAGAGGTTAAAAATGGATATTAATATAAAGACGGACTTATGGCATTATCTTGCCTCGTGCTCCCGCCCGATAGTTATGTACGGAATGGGCAACGGTGCGGACAAAATAATTGCCGTGTGTGAAAAATACGGAATAGAAATTTGCGATTTTTTTGCAAGCGACGGATTCGTGCGCGGACACTCCTTCCACGGTAAAACAGTCATTTCATATTCTGCGATGAAGGAAAAATATCAAGGACAAAATCCCATCGTCCTACTCTCCTTCGCGTCTTCCCTCCCAGAGGTTATGGCACTTTTCAAAAAGGTCGGTGATGAGTGCGAGCTATATGCTCCCGATGTTCCCGTTTTTGGTGACACGCTCTTCACTATTGAATTTTTTGAAGAAAATCGCAATCGCTTTGAAGCAGTATATAGTTTACTTGCCGATGAAGAATCCAAAAGAATATACGAAAACGTGATTTCATACAAGCTATCGGGTGATATAAAATATCTATGGGACAGCGAAAGCAAAAAGGATGCCGTATATCACGGTATTTTGGATTGTCAAGACATCGAAAGCTATCTTGACCTCGGAGCATACAACGGCGACACGATAAGAGAGATGCTCCTTTTTAACCCCAATCTTAAGCGTGCAATAGCGCTCGAGCCCGATGCAAGAAATTTCAGAAAGCTGAGCGAATATGCAAGCACCGTTGAAGATTGTGAAATCAAATGCATCAATGCAGGCGCGTGGAACGAGAATACAACCCTTCTCTTTGATGCGAGCGGAAACCGAAATGCAGGTATAATTTCAAAGGGCAATATAGTTACAAAAATAAAAGAGGTAAACGTCGTATCAGTCGATTCCGTGCTTCAAGGTGCAACCATCGACTATATAAAATATGACGTTGAGGGCTCGGAGAAAGAGGCACTTCTCGGCTCTGCTCAAACGATAAAGAAGCACGCCCCAAGTCTTCTCGTATCACTCTATCATAGAAGTGAGGACATGTTCGCTCTACCCGAATTGGTAAAGCAACTAAATCCCGACTACTCACTCTATTTAAGACGATTTCCCTATATTCCCGCGTGGGACTTGAATTTATATGCGATAAAAAAATAGAAGTAAAACGGCGAGCCGATGGCTCGCCGTTTCATTTTAAAAACATTAATTCATTTTTATTTTAAAGCATTTTGCTTAAAAACTCTTTAAGGCGAGGATGCTGTGGGGAATTGAATATCTCGTCGGGTGTGCCGTCCTCAACGATATTTCCGCCGTTCATAAACATAACTCTGCTTGCCACCTCGCGTGCAAAACCCATCTCGTGAGTTACTATAACCATGGTCAGCTTTTCCTCTGCAAGCTCACGCATAAGATCAAGCACCTCACCAACCATTTCGGGGTCAAGCGCAGACGTTGGCTCATCAAAAAGGATCACCTTTGGCTCCATCGCAAGCGCACGAACGATCGCAATTCTCTGCTTTTGTCCGCCCGAAAGCGTTGAAGGATATGCATTTGCCTTATCCTCAAGCCCGATTCTTTTAAGAAGCTCCATCGCCTTCGCGTTAAAATGCTCCGCGATCTCCTTTTTGCTCATTCCCTGCTTTTTCATTTTCTTACCGTGAATTTCAACGGGAGCAAGCGTAATATTTTCAAGAACCGTCTTGTTGTTAAAAAGGTTAAAGTTTTGGAAAACCATTCCCATATTTTGTCTGTGAACATTAATATCCACTTTCATATCGGCAAGGTCCTCACCGTCAAAAATTATCGATCCTCCGTCGGGATCTTCAAGACAATTTATGCAACGGATAAACGTAGATTTGCCCGAGCCGGACGGACCTATGACAACGACCTGCTCGCCCTCGTGAATAGTGGTAGTAATACCGTCAAGCACGTTTTTACCGTCAAATTTCTTCACAAGATTCTTAATTTCTATCACTCTTGGCAAATCTCCTTTCAATAAGCTTTATACCCGCGCTTATGATAAGCACAAGGACTATGTATATACCACCCATCATAAGATATGGGATCATACTGTCATATTTAACCATTCCAACATCGAGCAATGCTTTATATAGATCATAGACCGCAATAAAGCTGAGAACCGACGTTTCCTTAATAAGACTTATAAATTCGTTTCCAAGCGTGGGAAGAATATTCTTTATTGCTTGGGGCACCACGATCTTTATCATGGTTTTTGAATATGTAAGACCGAGCGCGCGTCCCGCCTCAAGCTGACCCTTGTCAACCGAGTTGAGTCCGCCCCTCATTATCTCGCTGACGTATGCTCCGCTATTAAGACCGAACACCACGCAACCCACACTCAATGCATCAAGCTTTATGTTAAGACTTGGCATTATTACGTAATATGCAATAAGAAGCTGAGCAACTATGGGCATTCCGCGGAATATAAGTGTATAGAGTGAGCATATCTTATCTAAGATTCTATAGACAAGCTTGTATTTGGGAGCAACCTTTACTATCGCAATAAGGGATCCTATGATCACCCCTATAATAAGACCTATCACGGCAATTCTGACAGTATTTATCAAGCCCTGTACAAGCACACTTGAGTAGTGAGGATTTGAAAGTGTGTCAATAAAATTTTCAAGCTTGGAATAAAGATTCAAGCCCGCCTGCTCATTTATTGCATTAACGATCGACAAAGCAGGCGCCTCGTCAAGAATCACCGCATAAAGATTGCCGTTTACAAGGTCGGACACCGCAACAAGAGCAGTCGCATATGCCTTACCGTCAATATTTAAAAACCCGTCAAAGCCCCAATCCTCATCTCCATTGATATAAAGAGCACCCGTGGTTGAGCTTTGGTAGCCCACCTTGCAATCTTCAAGTGAAGAAAGAATGGCAACTACGTCATCAGCATCTTCACAAGCATCAAAATCAGTATTTTGTGCCGAAACAACGATCTTTTGTGATGCCTTGTAATAACCCTTTGTAAATTCATAGGTCTCGGCACGGTCGGGAGTTGCAGTAATTCCCGCCATACCTATGTCGGCATATCCCGATTCTATCTGCGTAAATATTTCCTCAAAGCCGATATTCTTTATCACAAGCTCAAGCCCATATGCATCGGCATAAGCGGCAGCTATCTCAATATCGAGTCCGTAAATAAGACCGTCCTCACCCATATACTCAAACGGCGAAAATGGGCAGTTTGTAACCACCACCAAAGCATCACTTGTATTTTCTATATCACCAGTAGCGATAGGATAACCTATTTTTGTTCCTTTGCCTTCAAAATATTTTGAAACAAGAGCATCGTATTTTCCATTTGCCTCGATCTCATCCAAAAAGCTGTTAAAGCTGTCAACAAGCGCAATGTTTCCCTTTTTACATACAAAAACGTACTCCTCGTCAGTAAGAGCAATATCTATCGTTTTCACAGTATCGATATTCGCAGGTGATGAGCAAGAAGAAGCACTGAATGCAACACATATCAACAAAGCAAAAATTATTGCTCTAACAATAAATATCTTCACTGTATTTCTCCTAATCCTTTAAAATCAAACATTAGGGATTATACCACTACATTATTCATTTGTCAAGTGATTTTTTGAAAAAATATTCGTATTTTGAAATATTTCTTGAATATTATACAGTATATTTGGATTATTATTCATTTTTGTTTATGTTGAACAATTTTTGAGAAAAATGTCAATTTTTGCATATTGTTTTTGTTAATTCATTGACAATCTATTGTTTATATGTTAAAATTAAATATAATTATTTTTGAAAGGAAGTTATATTTATGGAAAAACTTGATCCTAAATACGAAGCGCTGTTTACCCCATGGAAAATAGGCAACGTTGAGATCAAAAACCGTATCGTAATGTGCCCCATGGGTGGCACTTCTCTTTTCGGTTGGTTTGAACTCACCGGATGTCATTTTGACAAGGAAGCAGCAAAGCTCTTTTTAGAGCGCGCCAACAATAACGTTGGTCTTATCATCCCTGGCATCGCGCCTCTCCGCGATACATTCTGGGGCAAATGGCTTTGGCAAAATCCCAAAATGTTTGAGGAGCTTAAAGAGTTTATGGACGAGATCCATAAAACAGGAGCAAAGCTTTTTGTTCAGCTCACAGCCGGTATGGGACGTTCTTGGGCAATCACCGAGCTTGTTGCTCCGCTTCATAGAAATAAGCTCACACGCGCTATCATCAAGCCAATAATCGACACAAGCCATGAGCTTGCATCTCCCTCTCCCCAGCCATCACGTTGGGCGCACGACATCATCTGCCCCGAAATGACAAAGCATCAGATCGAAGAGATCATCGAGGCATTTGCAAAAACCGCAAAGCTTTGCATGGATGCAGGAGTTGACGGCGTTGAGGTACACGCTGTTCATGAGGGTTATCTTCTTGACCAATTTGCTATCGAATATTTCAATCACAGAGAGGATGAATACGGCGGTAGCTTTGAAAACCGCTATCGCTTTGCGGCTGAAATCGTTAAAGCTATCAAGGAAACATGCGGAAGTGATTTCCCCGTTTCTCTCCGATACTCAGTAGAGTCCAAGATGAAGGACTTCTGCTACGGCGCAATGCCCGGCGAAGATTACGTTGAGATAGGCAGAAATATGGAGGAGAGCGAAAAGGCAGCAAAATATCTTCAGGATGCGGGCTATGATATGCTTAATGCCGACAACGGTACATACGACTCATGGTACTGGGCTCATCCCCCGATGTATATGCCACAAAACTGCAACCTTGAAGACGTTGCTCACATAAAGAAATTCGTTGATATTCCCGTTGTATGTGCAGGTAGAATGGAGCCCGACGTAGGTGCTCAGGCAATTGCCGAGGGCAGAATAGACGCTATGGGTGTTGCACGTCAGTTCCTCACCGACCCCGAATGGGTAACAAAGCTCATTGACGATAGAATTGAGGAGATCAAGCCCTGTATCTGTTGCCATAGCGGATGCTTCAATTTCTCGTCATCCAAGGGACACGCAAACACCCAGGATCTTACGGACACAATGGGACTTGCGCGTTGCGCTCTCAATCCCGAAACAATGCAGTCCAAGAAATATAAGATCACACCCGCAAAGAAAAGCAAAAACGTTGCCGTTATCGGCGGCGGTATCGGCGGTATGGAAACAGCCATCGTTCTTGCTAAGCGTGGCCATAAGGTAACACTTTATGAAAAATCAAATCAGCTCGGCGGTGTATTCGTAGCGGCAGCTGCTCCCTCCTTTAAGGAAAAGGACAGAGAGCTTATCGCTTGGTACAACAGAGAGATCAGAAGATACCCCTCTATAAAGATATTGCTCAACACTGAGATTACTGACATCAACAGCATCAAGGCGGACGAGATCATTGTTGCTACAGGTGCTAAACCCAGAAGACTTAATATCAGCGGTCAGCATCTTGCTATCGAAGCTATTGATTACCTTCTTGGCAAAAAAGAGGTTGGTGAAACCGTTGCAATCATTGGTGGCGGTCTTACGGGTTGTGAAATTGCATATGACCTCTACCTCAAGGGAAAGAAGCCCATTATCATTGAGATGATGGATGACCTTATCGTAACAAAGGGTATCTGCCTTGCAAATACAAGCTATCTTCGTGACTTCTTCAAGACAAACGAGGTTCCCGTTCATCTTGAAACGAGAGTTA
Organism: Eubacteriales bacterium; assembly: GCA_045125655.1. Taxonomy (GTDB): domain Bacteria; phylum Bacillota; class Clostridia; order Oscillospirales; family CAG-272; genus RGIG4608. Next base: position 5,956 of record JBGVNP010000155.1, read on the forward strand.
ATCAGCTTGTTGAAAACAAGGGTGTTATGGTTACACATAAGGACGGCTCCATTGAAACTATTAAATGCGATAGCGTTATTCTTTCTGTTGGATATAATCCCGATCCCATTGCAGAACACGGTTGCCGAATAGTGGGCGATGCTCAAGCAGTTGGCAACCTCAGAACAGTTATCTGGGGCGCTTGGGACGTAGCAATGAAGATTTAATAATAACCGTCCACTAATAATATTGAAAGGATTGTTTACGATATGCTTTTAACAAATGAACAGCAAGCCATACTCAACGGCGAAAAGGGTGAAACTCTCGCCAAGGTTATGGAAACAGTGGTTCGTTACGGTGAGCTTTTCGGTGCTGAAAAGCTTGTTCCCATAACGAGCAAATATAACCATCTTGTAACGAGCTTCGGTCTTAAGATGATGACTCCCGTTTTCGATCTTATGCAGCAGCTCATTGATGCAGGCGTGGTTTCGGAGCAGAAATTCTCTGCCGATCCCCGTCCTGTTGATCCCAACGTTCCGGCAAATATATTGCAGAAGATAATCTTCAACGTTGCAATGTACTCAAAGCAGGATTTCTATGAAGGTCAACTCAAGACGCTCGGTCTTATGGATGACAATGCATTCACCTGTGCTTGCTATCTTGATCAGATGGGCAATAAGCCACAAAAAGGAGATGTTCTTTCTTGGGCAGAATCAAGCGCAGTAGTTTACGCAAACTCCGTACTTGGCGCAAGATGTAATAGAAACTCAGGTATTATTGATATTATGGGCTCTATCGTTGGATATGTTCCCTATTTCGGTCTTCTCACCGACGAAGGCAGAAAGGCTACTTGGGTAGTGGAAATCAAAACCACAAAGAAGCCCGAAGCACAGCTTCTCGGATCTGCTATCGGTATGAAGGTTATGGAAGACGTTCCATATATCAAGGGACTCGACAAATGGCTTGGAAACGAGCTTGACGATGCGGCTTGCTCCTTCCTCAAGGACTTTGGAGCGGCTACGGCGTCCAATGGTGCAGTTGGTCTTTACCACGTTGAAAATCTTACTCCCGAGGCAGTTGAGCTTGGTGAGAGCTTGATCGCAGAAGGTGCAAAGACATATGTTATCGACGATTCCGAGCTTCAGAGAATTTATGACTCCTATCCTGTAATTTGGAAAAATAAGGACGCAACTCCCAAGCTCTGCTTTATGGGTTGCCCCCATATGAGCTTGGAACAGCTCAAATCTTGGACAGTTCGCCTTGAAGAATCCCTTAAAGAAGCAGGAAATAAGAAGGTTATAATTCCTACAGTATTTACTTCCGCTCCCGCAGTAATCGAGGAATTCAAAAAGACAGAATACGCTTCACGCCTTGAGGCAACGGGCGTTATCCTTTCTTACATCTGTCCCCTTATGTATATGAATAATCCTCTTTGCAAAACAATGCCCGTAATTACATCGTCCAATAAGCTCCGCACATATACCACGGCGCGTTACTATACTGACGAAGAGATTCTTGTTAAGATCACAAAGGAGGGCAAATAAATGAAGACTTTTAAAGGTAGAATAGTTGCTCCCGGCAACGTAACTGCTGAAGCAGTAGTTTCACACGCAGGTCTTAATACTCTCGCATCCTTCCAGGGCGCACTTCAGTTCGGCGATAAAAAGGCAACCTGCGGCGACCAGAATAACCCCGATCTCTACAACAAGCAGATGGCAGGAAAGGCACTTTGTCTTCCACAGACTATTGGCTCAACAACGGGCGGTCTTGTCCTCTATTGCGCGTGCGCTATGGGACGTCAGCCCGCGGCAATGCTCTTCTCTATGCCCATCGACTCGCTCGCGGGCGCAGGAGTTGTAATCGCAGACGTTTGGCTCAACGACGAAAAAGCAAAAATGGTAGTCGTTGACTCCCTCGGTGAGGAATTTCTTAACTACGTTAAGGACGGTATGTCCATCACAGTTAAGGAAGACGGAACTGTTGAGGTAAATTAAGTCAATTCAAATCAAACAAAACCCGACGAAAATCGTCGGGTTTTCTAATTTTAGTATTCAGTAAATTGGGATTTAGCGCGCACAATGTTTGCACAAACCCATCGGTTGTTTCGTCCACCTTTTCAAAGGTGGCGCTCCACGCGTAGTGGCGCGGTTCAAGGGCGCGCAGCCCTTGGCTCGGCATTTCTTTTGTTAGCTTTTCTTTGGGCCTATTTTCCCAAAGAAAAGCGGCTAAAGAGCCTTGGTATTTTAAGACAGTGCCACAAATTATAGCAACTGCTTATCATTTGTCCACTTTTTCTTTGAGAAAGTAGCCCCAAAGAAAAAGTTCCCAAAAAGAAAAGGGCGTTTTTTTGCGCTCGCGCTGCGCGGGCGGTTACTTTTTTGAGAAAAAGTAACCAAAAAACTTTTTTAATCGTTTGGTTCGTGCTAACAACGTGCGCGACAAATCAAAATTTGAAAATGTTCTACTCCTCCAATTGCCTACCCAAAAATCCTGCGGCAGTTGATACAAGTCGAGTTTCAACCTCAGTGGATAGATTGCCCTTGCCATAACCGTCAATCGACTTTAAGGATACAACAATACCCACCACATCACCGCCACTGACGATTGGCATTGCACAGCTCACGTAATGCGCAAGCTGCTCGTTAAGCGGCATCATTCTCTCATCACCCTCGCGGTGAACGAATATCGACCTGCCATCCATCAAATATTCAAGCTCCGCGGACAGATGCTTTTCAAGATATTCCCTCTTGGGCACTCCCGCGCAAGCAATGACAACGTCGCGATCGCAAATTATCACGTCCATCATACACACCTTGTGAAGCGTCTCAGCATACTGTACTGCAAAATTAGCAAGCTCCCCAATCGGAGAATACTTTTTAAAAATGACCTCTCCCTCTCTATCAGTGTATATCTCCAACGGATCACCTTCACGGATTCGCATGGTTCTCCTTATTTCCTTGGGGATAACCACGCGCCCTAAATCGTCAATTCTACGAACAATTCCTGTTGCTTTCATATATCATAAATCTCCTTTTGTTAATCACCATTTCGCAAATTTTGTTGCTATTTTAGTTTTTGTCTTATTTTGAGATTTATTCATATTTTATGCTAAAATTGTTGATATATAAAAGCACCAAACAAAATGCTTGGTGCTTTTATTGTTTATATTTCAAAAGTATATGTACTTGCACTCAAAATATGCTCACCGTCAGGCAAAATTGCCTTTACAGTTGCATTTGCGGGAACGGAGATGATATAAGTTGTCTTATCTCCCTCTCGCTTCCATTCACTCTTGACCTTGCCGTAAATGCCGTTGTACTCACAAGATGCGTGCGTTATGCTACCGCCAACCTTGGGAGCGACAATATAGGTGTTATTTTCGGCAACCTTAATACCGCACATCTCACCAAAGAGCCACTCACAAACTGCGCCCTTGGAATAATGATTGAGAGAACCAACGCCGCCTTGTGCCTCACTACCCTCCCAGCTTTCCCAAATGGTATTTGCACCCATCTTGGGCATAAAGAGCCAACCGGGCATCTCCTCATTTTCAAGCAAACGATATGCATATTTGATATCCATATCCGCAAGAACGTAAAGAATAAACGGAGTTGACAAAAATCCTGTACCAAGTCGCCAACCGTAGTTATCAAGAGCTTTGATAAGTCGCTCTTTTGCAAACTCTTTTTGCTTATCATTGAGTAAATCAAGATGAAGCGGACGAACAAGCTTTGCCTGTCTATCGGTATCGTAGTTATATTTTTCGGTTTCAATAAGCTTTTGGTATCCTTCGCGGACAAGATCTGCTTTCTTTAAGTACAATTTCCCATCTTTTTCCTTGCCCAAAAGCTCGGCAATTTCAGCCATATGTTCAAGCATATAAACAATGTACGCCGTTGTTTCCTCTGGGTGAGGATTGATAAAATCGGACACCGAAAATGCACAAACATCCGTCGGCTCTGCCCATTCACCGTAGGACTGACCGTAGTTGGAAATCTTTTTGCTATCCTTATATGAAAGACCTGTTGGAAGTCCTGTCATATAGTGCTTACCAATGGTTTTTATTTTGAATTTAGCATAACGGCGCATTGCCTCATAGTTCTCTTCAAGAATGCGAATATCACCGTATTTTTTGTAAATTCTGTACGGAATAAGCACACCTGCGTCCGACCAACCTGCCGAGCCGTCCATCGCATTCATATAGAAATCGATACCGCCAACGGGAGTGATCTGACGGAACACACCGTTTCGTCGCTGACCGTCGCACATATCTTTAAGGTACTTTCTAGCGAAAGAGGAATAATCGAAGAAATACGAAGCCGTATCAACGAAAATCTGCGCATCCCCCGTCCATCCGTGGCGTTCACGCGTTGGGCAATCTGTAGGAATATCCGCGTGGTTGTTCTTTGCCGACCAACGGGTATTTTCTACGAATTTATTAATAAGCTCGTGCGAACAACCAAATTCGAGTGTTTCTTCCATATCGGAATAAACCGCGATAGCCGTGAAATTCTCGGGATTCCACTCAATATCACCTTCCACAAGCGCATATTGGAAACCAAAAATTGCAAATTTTGTCTTATATGCGTTAAAGCCTTCTTTAGCAGTATAGATTATCTCCTGCATCGGAGTTTGGCGCTTTTTAGTTGCACATTGAATATTCTTTTGAGTGAATTCTCCATTTTCGTCGAACATCTCACCAAAGCGCATTTTTATTGTTTGACCTGACTTTGCATTGAAGGAAAATTTAACGTAACCTGCAATATTCTGCCCGAAATCAAGCACCTTTTTGCCACTTGGAGTTGTTATAACATTGACAACCGAAAAGCTTTCCTTTTCTCTTATTGCTACATTGTTTGAAGCAACAGGAGTTATGTGGTGAGCTGTAACCCTTGCTCTTCCCGAATATGTGGGAGCAAGACGCGCATCAACCTTTTCACCGTCCTGATTATCGGCAAAAAGTCTTTCACCATCATTTGACCAAGCCCAAGAGCCGTCGGTCGCGATGGTTTGAATTGTGCCGTCATTCTTCTCAATTTCAAGCTGAACTAGGAGCTTTGTTTGAATTCCGTATTGGTTTTTAAGCCCCCAAGCACCGCAAGAGCCACGATACCAACCGTCAGCTAAAGATGCCGTGATGATATTTTTGCCTTCATTCAACAGCTCGGTAACGTCATAGACTTGATATTGGATTCTCTTCCTATAATCTGTGTGACCGGGAGCTAACACATAGTCACCCACGCGCTCACCATTCAGTTCAAGCTCATAAAGGCCGCACGCGGTCGCATAAATGCGCGCTTTTTTGATATTTTCTGTGTCAAATTCTTTTTTAAAGCAATCAACAGGGTATCTTTTAAGCGGATTTACGTTGTAATTTCCGCTTATCCACTTTGCTTTCCAATCTCGTTTTTCAAGCAATCCCATTTCAAAAAATGCGTGTGCTTCTTCACCCTCTATATTGTTTTCGTCCCAAAGAGTAACTGACCAATCAATTCTCTCACGAGAATTAAGTTTTTGAGGATAAATAGCGCGCATTTCACTGCTCTCTATCTTGCCGCTATCCCAAACAATCGCATCACCAAATTTGGCAACTATACGATAGGTGCTCTGCTTTATACCGCTATCACAGTTCCAGGTAAGCATCGGCTTTTGAAAATCGACACCGATAGGATTTGTCAAAAACTCAGTTTTTAATCTTATAGCTTTCATATTATTTAGCGTTGATTTCCGCCTGTATCATCTGGTAGTAAGTCTCACCCTCTGCCATTTCCTTTTTCCAAGCGGCTGTATCCTTATCATTAAGCATAGCAATCTCTTCCCTCTCTTCAATTCCCTGACGAGCCTTAATTATTGCTTGCTTTCTGCCGATTGTCTTTTCAACGGAAAAGAATGCAAGAAGGACTGCGAGAATAATACCTGTAAACACCTCAAGTCCGACAAACGAGAAGGTTATCGTGTCAAGCACCGCCTGTGACTGGATTGCCGCGACAGTGTTGCCTGCTTCGTCAATAGTGGGAGCTATATATCCCGCGCCACTCAAAAGTCCGTTGAAAATACCTGTTACAATACCGATAAGAGCACACGCAATAACATTATAAACGGACATAGCAATTCCGTCGCAACGAATACCACTCTTCCACTCAAGGTGGTCAAGTGTATCCGCAAAGAGCGCCATAAATACATAGGCACAAGGAAGTCCTCCGATATTCTTAATAAATTGACCTACGAGAACAACAACAAGATTTGTGGGAACAAGCCAACAAATAAGGCTGCCAATCGCATAAAGAACAAATCCCCAGAGTGTAACGTTTCTCTTACCAAATTTCTTTGCCAATGGCCAAACGGCAAAGATACCGATTCCCATAGGTACGCCACCAATAACAGAAACAAGCATTTGTGTGATACCGTCATTGTATGTTCCAAGAACATAATTGCAGTAATAAACAAGACCCAAATTTTTCAAGCTCGAGCCAAATGTATAAATAAGGAAATATGCAATAACTATCAAGAAGTACTTGTCGCTAAAAACAATTTTGAGCTGAGTTTTAAAGGGAATATTCTTCTCTTCCTTGCCCTGTGTTTCCTCGGTTACTCTCTCCTTCGTGAAATAATATTCAAGAAGAATAAGAGGAAGTGTAACGATTGAAAGCGCACTCATCATAACTATCCATTTGGATTTATCAACGCCGAGAATGGGCATGATAACCATGGGGAAAATAAGTGCAACAAGAATGCCGCTCATCATGATAGTAGCAATCTGATTGAATACAGAAAGGCCGCCACGGTCGGTAGTATTTCTTGTTGAAAGGGGCACCATAAGGTTATGGCTCATATTGAATATTGTATAAGCAAACGAGTAGAAAAGGTTATATGAAAGCATTACCCAAACAACCTGCACAGCTTCGCTCGCCTTAGGAACTGTAAAGAGCAAAACACCAGAAATCGCAACCAAGGGCGCGGAAAGAAGCAACCATGTGCGCGCTTTTCCCTGCTTGGTTTTGGTACGATCGATAATATAACCCATAATAATGTTTGTTATAGCATCAATGATTTTTGAAATGATTGGGAACACAGTAAGAAAAATGCCGCCCCAAATATGAGTTAAATTAAGAACGTCGGTATAATAAACGTTCAAATATGTAGCAAGTACAGCATTGAGCAAGAGCGCGCCTGCAGGTCCCAAAAGATAACCCAGCCACTTTTCGCCTGCGGTCACCTTTTCGGATTTTACTCTCGAATCAAAAATCTTTTTGTCAAGTAATTTAGTTGTCATATCAATTCTCCTCCATACCTAATATTACAAATACATATTAACATAAATTTGTATATTTTTCTTGTATTTTTGTATTATTTATGATATAATTGTATTATATTACCAAGGAGAATAAACTATGAAGAACGTTGATCTTGAATATTTGTGCCGAGTGATTGGCAACCTTTCGGGAATACCCATAAGAATATACAAAAAACGTACGCTAAAATACTATTATTCCGTCGTCCCCCTCCCTGCCGACCCAATATCACCGTACATAGATAAAGTCTTTAACATCAAAGAAAATATAGGATATTTTACAACCCCTTATTTTAATTATTACGGCATTATCAATTCTAAAGAAAGAACTGTGGTTATAGGACCTTCAAGACAAGCACCAATGAACGAAAAGGATTTGCGTTCCCTTGCGTTTGAATGTGGAGTGGAATCCACCCACACTGAAGATTTTATTTTAGGTATGAAAGCGCTTGTTCAAATGCCTCTCGGAAGTATAATTCAGATTCTTTGCACTATGAATTATGTTATGAATGGTGAAAAGCTATCTTTAGAGGATGTCAGCATTTTGGAGATAGAGCAAGAGCATATCGAGTTTGAATTAGTTAAAGAACGCCTTATAAACGACTATGAGAGCTTTGACGAATATCAACCGAGAGAAATTCACAACACCTTAGCCATTGAGCAAGCTCTTATGCAAATGATTTCTCGCGGAGATGTTGGTGCACTTTATGAATGGCTCTCACACGCTCCAAGCGTTCGCGGTGGAATAATAGCAAACGATGCCCTAAGGCAACTAAAAAATACATTTATAGTTACAGCAACGCTTGCTTCACGCGCAGCTATCAAGGGAGGCATGGATGCCGAGGATGCCCTCTCCCTTTCAGATGATTATATCAAAAAATGCGAGCTGCTCTCGGGAGTTGAAGCTATTATAAATCTTCAATACCATATGGTATTGGAGTATACTAAAAAGGTAGAGCGTATAAGAATAGGCAAAAATCCCTCAAAGCTGCTTATGCAGATAACCAATTATGTCCAACACAACCTTTCAAAGCCAATAGATATAGAAGAACTTGCAAATTCTATGTATATAAGCAGAACGCACTTGGCAGCAAAATTCAAAAAAGAAACGGACATGACCTTAACAGATTTTATACTTAAAGAAAAAATAGAAGAAGCCAAAAGACTTCTTCGATATAGTGATAGATCACTTGCTCTCATTGCCGAATATCTTGGATTTTCATCTCAAAGCCATTTTTCCAAAACATTCAAAAAATATGTTAATACAACTCCAAAAGAGTATAGAGAAAAACACACATAAAAAATGACAGGTGAAATTCCTGTCATTTCTTTTTATGTATTCCATTTCACAACTTTAATTCGTTTATTTAAATCGCAAATTGCCACGCAAAACCTGTCGAAAAGTGTCAATGTTGTCAGTGATAGGTCGCCCTCGCGGATTTGCATGGTTCTCCTTATCTCCTTTGGGATAACCACACGCCCTAAATCGTCAATTCTACGAACAATTCCTGTTGCTTTCATATATAAATCTCCTTTTAATAATCAACCAATTCGCAAATTTCGTTGCTATTTTAGTTTTTGTCTTATTTTGAGATTTATTCATATTTTTTGCTAAAATCTAAAGATGTAAAAACCCCGATATTCACTACGAATATCGGGGTTCGTTGTTTAATACATTGCACCACCTAAAATATTAATGGCACATATTATAACTTTTTTATTTTTGATTATATGGTACAATTATCATGCCTTCTTATACCAATAGTATGATCTATAATTATCTTTCAAATATGTAGCATTCGTGCTAGTATTAGTTAATGTTAAATTCGAGCCTGATGTTGCATTTTGTCTCAAGGTGCGATACCATCCATTTGGATCTTCAAAAGTAATCGTGGTAACAGCTGTATTAAAGAAAGCGTTCATACCAATAGAAGTTACATTCTCGGATATTACTATAGGAGATGTTAAGGCGCTGCAACCAGAAAAAGCACTATCACCAATTGAAATCAAAGAGTTAGGAAGTTCAATTGAAGTTAAAGAAGTACACTTATTAAAAGCACGGTTGCCAATTGATGTTACATTCTCGGGTATTACTATAGGAGATGTTAAGGCGGTGCATTCCAAAAAAGCTTGTTCACCAATTGAAATCAAAGAGTCAGGAAGTTCAATTGAAGTTAAAGAATAACAAGACTGAAAAGCACTGTTGCCAATGGATGTTACGCCGCTTGGGATTTCAATTGATGTTAATCCTGCTTTATAGAACATACTATTACTAATTGCAGTAATAGTGCTGGGAAGTTTAATTGTTGTCAACGCACTGCACTCCTGGAATATACCAGTGCCATAACTTGCTATGGTTTCGGGAAGTACTACGTTTGTTAATTTGTAACATTTATTAAACGCGTGATCACCAATTGAAACAAGATTAGCGGGAAGC
>JBGVNP010000156.1:0-3687 GCA_045125655.1 Eubacteriales bacterium
CTCTGCGAACGTGGGCAAAGATATGCCCCAACCCTTGCTTGCTAAATTTCTCATAATGTGCCATGTGACAACCTCCTTCAAAAATTTGCAACCGCTATAATCGTTGCTTAATGTCAGTATGAAATACTGCAAATTTTTTTGAAAGTTGTAGCACGTTATGGGTTCAAAATTGAACCCCGTGCTCTGCGAGGCATTTTTCTTTCGATTTCCATCAAGTCCTATCATACTTACAGTATAGATATGAATATGGAAAAATCCTCAACTCGTTGAGGTCGTGGAGAATGCCTATACACCACGATAAAAAATTAGTGTGTGGCGAGCATAAGCATAAAATCTGCCCGGCGATATATCGAACCTTACCTCGGGAGTCGTCGAGATTGGACAAGTTGAAAGCGATAGCACCAAGTAAAAAAAGCGAACTTTTCGGGTGGAGCCCATATGAAAATAGGAATTACCAAGTAAAACAAGGACATGGTGAGTTTCCAGCGGTGGCCTGCTGGTTTTGGTACGGGGAAATGTAAAACCCCCGACTTTGGTAAGGAAGATACAAGCATACGGACGAAGCGACCGAGTTGGTTACTCCCCTTATTGCTCTTTTCTTGGAGTTTCCCCTGCAGATTTGCAGGGGAATACTCTCAAGAGTGGCACCGAACTCGCTTCCCTCGTTGTGCAACCCCGTATATGATGACAAGTGATGTTGATATGCTCCCACGAGTTGTCCTTACCAAATACACAAACACATCTGCACCCCGAGAGATTTCTTAAACCAATAGCACACAAACACAACCACATACACACAACGAACTACAAGTGAGTTGTGTGTCGCTTGGTTCTTGGCGAGTCAAGAACAGAGGAAACACCGAAAAAACAAAATCATACACAACATCACAAAAAACTACTAAATTTCCTCATATCAAAAAATTCGCAGATTTCTTAAAAATTTTCTCATACCCTTTTTGATTTGAAAAAGGTATGAGGAAATTTTGTAACTTTAAGCGTGCTGAATGCTCTGTAAATCTATTTCCGATATACGCTTGAAAAGTGCCACACACTGCGATATAATAAGCACACGATAGTTACAAAAACACCAAGGTGGGAAAAGTATGGAGCAGAAGAAAGTACGGCACAAAGCATATATTTACACCCGCGTTTCCACCGCTATGCAGGTGGATGGGTTCAGTTTAGATGCTCAGCGGGAAGACATCCAAGCGTATGCCAAACTGCTAAATATTGATATTGTCGGCGAGTATTGCGACGAGGGTAAGTCAGGTAAAACAACTCAAAGCCGTACAGAATTTAATAGGATGATTAACGACATCAAGCAAAAGAAAGACAACATCCGTTTTGTTATGGTCTTTAAGTTGTCCCGTTTTGCTCGTAATGCGGCTGATACATTAAGCAATCTAAGGACAATGCAAAACTGCGGAGTCGACCTAATTTGTGTCCACGAAAAAATGGACAGTTCTTCTGCTATGGGCAAAATTATGATTTCCATTATGTCTTCTTTTGCGGAAATGGAATTGGAAAACATCCACGCCCAAACTATGGCTGGACGGCGACAGAAAGCCAAGGAAGGCAAGTGGAACGGTGGTATGGCACCCTATGGTTATAAACTCGTCGATGGGCTTTTGACCCTTGCAGAGGACGAGGCCAAAACAGTTAAGTACATTTTTGAATTGTTCGCCACCACCTCTTTGGGTGCAAACGGTCTTGCCAAACGGTTAAATGCAGAAGGCATTGTTAAGAACCCCCGTCCCAACGGCAAATATCCATATTTTACGGGTGACTTTATCAAGAAGACCCTCGATAACCCCGTGTATATGGGCAAAATTGCATACGGACGGCGTAAAACAGAGAAAGTGGCTGGCGAGGACGGCAGAACACACATAGTCAAAGAGACTGACCAAGATAATATTATCATTTCTGAGGGTGTACACGAAGCCATTGTTACAGAAGAACTTTGGCAAACAGCCCACGAAAAGAGAGTTCGTACTGGTGTGAAGAAGGAGAAGAAAGAAAAAGACCACGAGTATGTTTTGTCGGGTCTTGTTCTCTGTCCTGGGTGCGGTAAGCCGATGTATGGCATTCCCTCCCGCAAAAAACGAAAAGACGGCACGCCTTACCCCGTTTCTTATGCCTACAAATGCCGTCAATCCAAGAATATGACGGGTCATCATTGTACCTTTGGCAAGCAATTTAACTGCCGAGAAATTGATACAGAGGTTGCAAGGGCTATCAGTATGTGTTTCCTTACCCCCGAAATCATCGAAAAGTTCCAAAAGGAAATCAATCAAGAATATGACGTTACCGAGCAAGAGGCGAAACTGTCAACCCAAACCGCATTGAAGACCAATCTTCTTGCAAAGAAAAAGAAGTTCGAGCAGGTACGCCAAGACCTTGACCCGCTTGATAAGAACTACGATATGAAGTTCGACAGTTACACAGCCAGCCTTGACGAGATTTTCGACCAACTGCAAGAAGTGGAAAAGGTCATTGAAAGCACCGAGCGGAAAATAAAATCCACCCAAGATGCAAAGAAAACCAAAGAAGAGGTTTTCTACCTTCTCCTGCAATTAGGGCAAGTATATCCTACTCTGCCCGATGCTATGCAAAAGAGGATTGCTAATGTTCTTATTGAAAGCATAGATATCTTCCCGACCAAACGAGCATACGGATATTTGAAGACCATTCATTTTTCCTTCCCCGTGCTGAGTGGTGACGAAATCAAGCAAACGATGACCATTTGGGACTCGTACCCCGATATACTGGATGAAGACGGCAATTTTAACGGATATAACCCCGAAGACGATTTGCCGCCTATGCAAATAGCAGACGGGACTATCGTTGTGTATGACGAGGACGAAGTTTTCCCACCTAAAAAAATTACAGACGAATCCATTGTGTGTTTGATTCGGCAAGGTAACTTGCATGGGATGAAGCTGCATCATAGTCCATTCCAGATGATAAAAAGCGGCGAAAAGACGATCGAGCTTCGTTTGCTTGACGAAAAACGCCAGCAAATCAAGGAAGGAGATACCATCGTCTTTACCGACACGGTCACCGGAGAAACCCTCACCAAAACCGTTAAAAAATTACACCGCTTTCAAAGTTTTGCTGCACTATATGAAGCGTTACCTCTTTTGCAGTGCGGTTACACAGAAGCAGATATCGCCACAGCACACCCTTCCGATATGGAGCAGTATTATTCTGTCGAGGAGCAGGCAAAATACGGCGTTGTGGGAATTGAACTCTGCTGATTAAACCGATCCTATGTTGTGGGAACATTGATCTGCAAAATGCCAAAATAAACAACGCAGAAAGGAGCCGCTATGCTGTTTAATCAAATAACAGACAATGACGTTTTGACTGTTTATGCGCAGCTAAAAGACAAGTATCCTGTGTTCATGACCACCACCGGAGCGTTAAATGAAGCAATGGATGCAGGCTTTAGTATAGACTGCCCCATTCTTGTAGGCAAGGCCAACAGGCAGATCCTATGGCTATATGCATATGAAGATATTTTCGTGTTAGATGTTTTGGACGAAGAGCAAACCAAAGGCACACACTGGCATCCCAATGATGTAAAAGGTGCGGTTGACGATATTGTAGAATTTATGGAAGGAAAAACGGATTACGAAATGTATCCATTCAAACAGATTTAAAAGTTTGGATAAAAATACAATTCTT